>JALHUR010000135.1 GCA_022867325.1 Candidatus Aminicenantota bacterium
AAAGAGATGCGGCCGCGGCGCCGCTCCCGGCCAGCTTGAGAAAATCCCTTCTGCGGGTTTTCATGCTCGGGCTCAACTTTTCGGAAGGACCCAGGGTTCGCGGTATTCCCGGCCGACCAGGGCCTGGGCTTCCGCGTCGCCGACGCACCGTTCCGCGGCCGAGTCCCATTTGACCGAACGCTTCAGGCGCCAGGAGATATTGACCAGATGGCTGGGGATCGCGGATAGGTGCCCGATCTCCACGTCGGCTTTCGGCCGCTCGCGCGTCTTGAGGCACTCGACGAAGTCCCGGACGTGGGCCAAATGGCCGTCGTCCGAGGCGGATTGGCGGGGCCTGGGCATCATCCGGAAGACGCGGTCGGGTTGCTGGAACATGTCCGTTTCCGACACGACCTCCCAGCCGTTCCTGTCCACGACGGCGATGCCGTTCTGACCATGGAACTCGCAACCGTGCTCTCTCTGCCAGGGCCCGACCCCGCAGCCGATCATGTGCTCCCAGACCATGGAGAAACCCGGGAACTCCAGGACGGCCTGCAGGGTGTCGGGGGTTTCCCGGATGTCGTCCGGGAAACCGAACTTGCCGCCGACGGACGACGCGCCGGCGGGCTGCTCGTCCATGGCCCACCGGACGACGTCGATCATGTGGGCTCCCCAATCCGTCGCCAGGCCCCCGAAGTAGTCCCAGAACCAGCGGAAATTATGATGGAAGCGCATCGGGTTGAAGGGCCGGCGGGGCGCCGGTCCAAGCCAGAGGTCGTAGTCGACATAGGAAGGCGGAAGCCTATCTTTCGGGTTCCCGATGCTTCCCTTCCAATCGAGGTAGGCCCAGGCCCGGACGAAGCGGATCCTGCCCAGCTCTCCGGACTTGACGAAGTCTACGGCGTCCTTGAAGTGCGGCGCACTCCTCTGCTGGGTCCCAACCTGAACGACGCGCCCGTACTTTCGCGCCGCTGCGACCATGGCCCTCCCCTCGGCGATCGATGTGGCCAGCGGCTTCTCGACATAAACATCCTTTCCGGCCTGGCAGGCAAGGATGGTCGGCAAAGCATGCCAGTGGTCGGGAGTTGCGACAATGACCGCGTGGACGTCCTGACGATCGAGGACCTTTCGAAAGTCCCGGTATCCATCCGGCGCCCGGCCCCGGAGCTCCTTGACGGTTTGAACGGTTTCATCCAGCCGGTGCTGGTCCACGTCACAAAGGGCCAGGCACTCGACCTCCGGAAGACGGAGAAAGTCCGCCAGGTCGCCCGTCCCCATGCCGCCGCATCCGATCAGGGCGATATGGACCTTGTCGTTCGGGGCGGCCTTCTTTGGCCGGATGGCGGAGGCCAGCGAAGGTCCGCTCAATCCGGATAGAACCGTTGCCGTCCCCGCCGCCGCTTTCGCGGAATTGCCCAGAAATTTCCTTCGAGACAATGACCTCATGCCGGCTCCTTTCGAGGGACGTTGGCGTTAATGGATATTATAGAAGTCCGGCGGGATCTTGGCTATGTATTTTTAGGACGATCCGTATTCCTGGTGTTCGGTCCGCTTGATGATCTCTT
>JALHUR010000136.1 GCA_022867325.1 Candidatus Aminicenantota bacterium
ATCTTTCGCGGGGAAGTCCGGGGAGACGCCAAGCTGGGAATCCTGGACCACGGCTTCGACCTGGATATCAAGGGCCGGAGGATCGATCTGGCCGCCTTCGCCCCCAAGCTCCAGGGCCGGCTCCGCTTCGACTGCAAGGGCCGAGGAACCTTCGGGACGGAAACGGCGCCCGGGACCTTCGCCCTCGAAGACGCCCTCCTCGATCCTTTCCCGAAGACGAATGCCGGGGGCGGCCTCGAGGTCGACTACGATTTTTCCGGCAACGTCCTGAACCTCAAGCTCAATGGCAATATCGAGCCCGGGGCCAACGATTTCGAAGCCGCCTGCCGCATCCCCTTCGACCAGCGCCCCCCCGCCGTCAACCTCAAGGGGTCGTTCAGCAACCTCGAGCTGCTCGTTCCCTTCAAGGGCGTCCAGGGCAAGGTCAATTATCTCGGCGAGGTCCGGGCCGAGGAGGGGTCCGCCCAAGTCAGGGGCGTGGTCGACTTCCAGGGCCCGGTCTTTCCGATTCCCTATTTCGCCCACGCCTTCAATGATTATTCCGGGCTCGTCTTCGTCGAGAACGAGCGCCTCATCGTCCGTTCCCTGCGCGGAACGCTCGGCGGCGGGACCGTCCAGGGCTCCGGCGAAGTCAAGCTCGGAGAGGGGGGAGTGGCCGCGATCGACCTCAGGGCCGAGGCCCGCGACATGCTCGTCTCTCCCTTCGAGCGGACGCGCGGCCTCGCCGACGGCTCCATCCGTCTCGTCAAGAATCCGGTCCAGTTCCTGCTCGAGGGGACGTTCGACGTCAAGCGTCTGTCCTGGCGGAGGGACGTATTTGAAAGGGTCAGCTTCTCGACCGCCGAGGAACTCGAGCCCCGCCCGCCCGGCTTCTTCGACGACCTCAACCTCAACCTCCGTTTCCGGACCGCGGGCGACGCCTGGCTGGATAACTCGCTGGGCCGGGTCAACGGCCGCTTCGACCTGACCGTGACCGGAAGCGTCCGTTCGCCGATCCTTCTCGGCGACATCGAGGCCTTGGATGGGACAGTCAACTTCCAGGACCGGACATTTAAAGTCCTCAAGGGACGGGTCAGCTTCCTCAATCCGCTCTCGGTCGAGCCGACCATCGATATCAAGGGCGAGACCTACGTCAAGGATTACCGGGTCACGGTTTCGGTCGCCGGATCGATGGACCGTCTCAAGACCGAGTTCAGCTCGTCGCCGCCGCTGCCGCCCGAGGACGTTTTGGCCCTGCTGGCCCTGGGCGAGGCGTTCCGGCGGACATATTCCTACGATCGGAGCACGCAGCAGAGCACGGCCTCGCTCCTTTCCTTTCAGCTGGCCGAGAAGGCCAAATTGGGAACGGGGAAGCTCTTTGTCATCGACCGTTTCCGGGTCGATCCCTTTATCCTGGGGACTTCGGCCGAGATGACGGCGCGGCTCTCGGTCGGGAAGAAGATCACCAAGAACCTGTTCATTCTTTATTCGACCAACCTGACCACCCAGCGCGATGAGATCGTCCGGATCGAATGGGAGTTGAGCAACGAGTTTTCTCTGGTGGGCATCCGGGACGAGCTCGGCCGGGTCAGCCTCGACCTCAAGGTCCGGCGGAGGTTTTAAAGGCGGCGATGAAGAAGGCGATGGCCGCGATCCTACTTGTGGCGGGAATCGTCCGCGTTCCCTGGGCCGCCCCGGCCGCGCGGCCGGCCGTTCCCCTGGTCGGCTCGGTCGAGGTCAAGGTTGACGGGCGGGCCGCCGATCCGGATATCGGCGAGCTTGTCCCGATCCGGGCCGGCGAGGCGTTCTCGTTGAAGAGGATCGCGAACGCCATCAAGCAAATCTACCTGACCGGTCTTTTTGCCGACGTCCAGGTCCTCAAGGCCGGGACGGGCCGAATCGACCTGACCTTCCTGCTCGCCCGCAAGGTCGTCGTCCACAGAATCTCCGTTACGGGAGACGAGCGGATTCCCGAAAAGAGAATCCTGGCCAAGCTTGATACCCTCAAACCCGGAGGCGAATTCAGCGAGGGCAAAGGCGGGCAAGCCGTTGAGTCGATCAGGGCCGCCCTGGAGAACGAAGGCTTTTTTTCTCCCGACGTCCGCCTTGTCACCGAACGCGATCCGTCGGCCAACGCGGTCGACGTCAAGTTCGAGGTCCGCTCCGCCCAGCGTTTCCTGATCCGGCGGGTGGATTTTGTCCCCCCGGGCGTCCTGGGCCCGGACGAAAAAATCAAGGAACGGATGAGGAGCCGGGAAGGAAGCGAGTTCGTCCCGGCCGTCCTGGCCGAAGACTTGGAACGAATCAAGGCTACCTATGTCGAACGCGGCTATCAACGGGCCGAAATCGCCGTTGAGAGCCAGGCCTTCGACCGGAAGAGCCGCCACGTTCACTTGACGCTGAGGGTCGCGCTCAACGAGCGGATCGAGATCGTCATCAAAGGGGCCCGGATTCCGGCCGGCCTGCTCAGGCCCATCTGGGAGGAACAGATCTTCGAAGAATGGGGATTGAGCGAGGGCGAGGCCCGGATCATGGCTCATCTGCGGAGGAGGGGGTACCTATTCGCGACGGTCCGGTCCTCGATCGAGCGGGAAGGGAATTTAATCCGGATCGTCCACGAGGTCGATCCCGGCCGGCGCTTCACGGTGACCCGGCTGTCTTTCGTCGGGGCCGCTTATTTCGGCGAAGCGGGCATGAAACGGGAGCTCGGGTTGAGCGAAACGCTCTCCCTATTCGGCGTCATCGACGGCGACCGTCTCTTCGGCCTGCCCCGCGAAATCGAGCTCCTCTACCGGACTCAAGGATTCGCCCATCCCAAGGTCGAGTTCAATCTCGCCCGGGATGGGACGAAGATCGGGGCCGTCTTCACGATCGACGAGGGCCCCCAGCAGCGGGTCGAGACGATCCGAATCGCCGGGGCTTCGCTCTTCAGCGTCGAAACCCTGTTGGGCTCGATAAAGAGCCGCCAGGGCGGGCCCTATTTCGCCGCCAACATCCAGCGCGATATCGAGGAGATGGAGACCTTCTACCTGGACCAGGGGATCCGCGGGACCACGGTCGCGGCCCGGGTCGAGGAGTCTTCGCCCAACTCCTTCATCGTCCATTTCGATGTCGACGATGGCCAGCAGATGAGGATCGGAAAGATCCTCATCTCGGGAAACAGGATCACCCGGCGCAAGACCATCCAGCGCGAGATGAGGGTCCGGGAGGACGAACCGGCCCGCTTCCGGTCCATCCAGGAGACGAAGCGGCGGCTCGAGAACCTGGGGATATTCTCCGAAGTCAAGGTCGAGGAAGTCCCGGTCGGGCCGGGCCTCGAGAACATCGTCGTCAACGTCCGGGAGGGCGAGCTCAACTACGCCGGGGTCGGGGTCGGGCTCGAAACCAAGAACGAGCCCAAGACCTTCGCCGTTTGGGACAACGTCATCCGTCTCCGGGGCACGGCCGAGTATATCCGCACCAACGTCTTCGGGACGGGCGCCCAGCTGAGCCTGGTCGGACAGTTCAGCCTCAAGGAAAAGCGGGCGGTCGTCTCCTGGGAGCAGCCTTATCTGTTCGGCCTTCCCCTCGAGACCTTCCTGAACGCCTGGATCGAGCGCGAGGAGCGGACCAGCTATGGATTCGAACGGCGCGGCGTCAGCCTGACCTCGATCAAGCCCTTGTCCAAGGAGTTCATGGTCCTGGGCACGCTCCGCTGGGACCGGACCATCCTCTATTATCTGGAGATCTCGGAATCCTCGGTCGACCGCGAGCATGTTCCCTACTCGACGACCTCCCTCTCGACGAGCTGCATCTGGGATCGGCGGGACGACAGCGCCAATCCGGTCCGGGGCTCCTTCCTGAGCGGGGCGGTCGATTGGGCCTACCCTCTGTTCAAGGCCGAGTCCGACTACCTGAAATCGTTCGTCAAATACCAGCATTTCGTCCCCATCCTGACGGAGTTCGGGTTCAACTTGACGGCCCGGCTGGGTTTGGGCATGGGGCGGATGCCCATTCACGAGCGGTTCTTCGGCGGCGGCAGCAACTCCTTCCGGGGCCGCGAGTTCGAGGGGCTGGGTCCCAGGGACAAGTCTTCGGGCTTGCCGCTGGGGGGCAAGGCCCTCCTCCTTTTCAATTCCGAACTCCGTTTTCCGCTGTTCGCCTCGTTCCGCGACCTGAGCGGGGCGATTTTTCTCGACGCGGGAAACGTCTGGAGCAACAGGAACGAATTCAACCTGTTCGACCTCGAGCGGGCCCTCGGCTTCGGCATCCGGTACCGGACGCCGCTCGGTCCGGTCCGTTTCGACCTGGCCTGGAACCTGGCCGCGCCCGAGCGCAGAGGCAAGCCCCTGGTCTTCATCACGATCGGCAACGTGTTTTAACATGAGGATGAGACGATATCTTCCGTTTCGATCCGGCCCGCTGGCCCGTTCGCCGATGCTACGCCCCGCCTTTCAAGGCGGGGATGAGAAGCGATGCTCAGGGCTAACACTCATGAACCGGAAACGGTTCATGAGTACTGGCGCTCCAACGCATGCAATGGGACGGAGCCAACGGATGTATGTTCGTGGAGCTTCTGCCCCGAACAGGACCCGGCATTCATGCCGGGAAGTCGCGGGGTTGGCCGCGGCGCTCGTCCTTTTCTTTATCTCCGCGCCGGCCGCCGAGGTCGTCGACTGCCTGGTGGCCGTCGTCAACGGCCAGCCCGTGACGCTGACCGAGGTCAGGATCGTCGACGCCTTCGGGTTTTATCGGAAGGAGGTCGGGGAGTCCGCCGGGGACCGGCTGTTCAGGACCCTGGAGAAAATCGTCGACCGGAAGACCGTCATCCAGTTCGCGGGCGGAAACGTCTCGATTCCCGAGGCCGAGATCCAATCGGCCCTGCGCAGCCTCCTCGACGAACTCGGGCCCGACGCGGTCCAGGAGAAGCTCGAAAGATTCGACCTCGACCTCGACGACGTCATGAGAATCCTCGAGGAGAAGCTCATCTTCCAGAGGATCATCGAGTTGAGGTTCAGCCGGAGTGTCACGGTCAGCCTTCAGGAAATGGAGGCCTATTACCAGCGCGTCTATGCCTCCGGTCAAACCAGAAAAGAGCTTCAGCCCGAGCCGATGATCGCCATGCTTCAAGAAATCGAGGCTCGAATCCGCCGGGAGAAGATCGACGCCCAGGCCGTCCTCTGGATCAAGAATCTACGCGGCCAGGCCGAAGTCGAGTTCCGGTATGACTGGCTGAGACAGATATCCCGCAACCAGGAGTGAGCGATGAGTCGCACCGCGTTCCTATTCCCAGGCCAGGGTTCCCAGGCCGTCGGCATGGGCCGCGAGTTCTATCAACGGTCCCCGAAGGCCAAGGAGCTCGTCGAGCGGGCCGATCGGATCCTGGGCTTTCCCCTCTCCCGGCTCTGCTTTGAAGGCCCCGAGGAGGAGCTGAAGCTGACCCGGAACACGCAGCCGGCCCTTCTGCTTGTCAGTACGCTGGCCTACAGCCTGCTCGATCGGGAGCCGGACATCGCCGCCGGCCACAGCCTGGGCGAGTATTCGGCCCTCGTCGCAGCCGGCGTCCTCGCCTTCGAGGATGCCGTCCTGCTCGTCCACAAGCGGGGCCGCTACATGCAGGAGGCCGTTCCGGTCGGGGAGGGGGCCATGGCCGCCGTCATCGGCCTCGACCTCGATCAAGTCCGCGAGGGCCTCGCCCAGGTCCGGAGCGGGATCGTCGAAGTCGCCAACTGGAACAGCCGGGAACAAATCGTCATTTCCGGCCATAAGCCGGCCGTCGAGAGCGCGCTCGAGATCCTCAAGGCCCCCCGCTCGGTCCTCCTTCCGGTCAGCGCGCCGTTTCATTCAAGCTTGATGAAAAGCGCCGAGGAACGCCTCGCGGCGGACCTGGACCGGACGGAGTTCCGCGACCCGAAATTCCCGGTCGTGACCAACGTCGACGCCCGACCCATCCGGAGCGGGGCCGAGGCCAGGGACGCCCTCAAGCGCCAGGTCAGCCGTCCCGTCCTGTGGCAGGCCTCGATGGACGCCCTTCACCTCGAAGGGGTCGACCGCTTCGTCGAGGTCGGTTCGGGCAAGGTCCTGGCGACGCTCATCAAGCGGATCGCCCGGCCTTGGGGCGTTCCGGTCACGGTCTTGAGCGCGGACGGCTGGGAGGCCGTCGAGCAGACGCGGGCCGCCCTGTCATGAGCCGCCGGAGGAGAAGATCCGTTTTCCGAACCTGAGATAATACTCGGCGCCCGAGAGCAGAGCCGTGGCCAGGGTCAGCCATAAGCACAGAGGGATGAGGAAGGCGAAAGAGCCCAGGAAATTTTTCCCGGCCAGGATAAAAACGATCGTCCAGCTCTCGCAGACCATCTTGGCCTTTCCCAGGAGCGAGGCGGGGATGTGGACTCCGCGCGAGGAGGCGATGGACCGGAGGCCGGAGACGGCCAGCTCGCGGCCGATGATGACGACGACCATCCAGGCTCGGACCAGCCCCAGCTCGACGAGGCAGATGAAGACGGACGCGATCAGGAGCTTGTCGGCGATCGGGTCCAGGAGCTGTCCGAAGACGGTCACCTGTTTTTTCCAGCGGGCCCAGAGGCCGTCGACCCAATCGGTCAGCGAAGCGAACACGAACAGTATGAAGCCGACGGTCAGGTGCCCTTCGAACGGCGTCACCAGGACGGCGACGATGGCGGGAATGGTCAGGATGCGCAGGATGGTCAGGATGTTGGGGCCGTTCATCGCGAGGCTCAGTATACCATACTCGATTCCCGCATCCCACATCCTCGACTCACGGCCGGGGCGCGGAAGCGTCTCCAAAACCGTGATACAGTCACAGTCAGGTCAGCTGAATCGTCAGCCCGCGGATTTTCCCCAGCGAGGAAAATCCGCTTAGTCCTCGGCTCGCTCCCGATTTGGGGACAAATCGGACCATGCCCGCTCGCCTCCGGATGGCTTCCTCCTCAGCTAACCTGACTTCTTATAAAACTCTCATGGAAATGGAGGGATTCATTCTATCCGTTCAGGCTCTGGCATATTTAGGGGGATTATTTTATCATTTGTCCGACAGGCGGATGAATCGGCCGGGCAGGTGACCTATGACATGTAAAAAGTTTATCTCAGGGATGGCCTTCTTCTCGATGGCGTTCGTCGTAACGGCCGCGGTTCCGAGCTGCGCCAGGAAGGCCGCTTCGCCGTCCGAATACGGAGAAAACGTACTGGGCATGTTCGAAAGCCACGGCGATGTCGGCCCGGTTGAACGGGCCGGGTCGGCGGCCTACCTGGCCCAAACCCGGGAATACCTGCTCAAGGGCTCCGGCGCGAACATGTGGTTTGGGGCCGACGAGTTCCAGTTCCTCTGGAAGCGGCTGAAGGGCGATTTCATACTCAGCGCCATAGTCGCCTTCAGCGGGAAAGGGGTCGAGGCGCACCGAAAAATCGGATGGATGGTCCGGTCGACGCTCGACTCCGCCGCGGCCCATGTGAGCGCAGTCGTCCACGGCGACGGGCTGACCTCTCTCCAGTTCCGGAAGAGACCGGGAGAGGACACCGGCGAGGTCCGGATGGCGATTGAGGCCGCGGACCAGATCCAGATCGAGCGTAAGGGAGACGCCTTCATCATGTCGGCGGCCCGCTTCGGCGAAACCTACCTCAGCGAGCGGGTTCCGGATATCGCTCTGGGCGACCGGGTCTATGTCGGCCTCTTCGTCTGCTCCCATAACGCGAAGGTTTCGGAGAGGGCCAGGTTCGCCAACGTCCGGGTTGTCATTCCCGCCCCCGAAGGTTTCGTCCCTTACCAGGACACTATCGGAAGCGAGCTGGAGATACTGGACGTCGAGAGCGGCGCCCGGAAGGTCGTCTACCGGTCGCCTTTCGCGCTCCAGGCCCCGAATTGGACGGAGGACGGGAAAGCCCTGATTTACAATTGCGACGGGCTTCTTTACAGGTTCGACCTGGCCGCCGCGGCGCCGGCCGTTCTGGACACGGGATTCGCCAAAGCCAACAACAACGACCATGCGCTGTCCTTCGACGGCCGGACGCTCGGGATCAGCAGCCACAGCCCGGAGGACGGAGACGAATCGATCATCTACACGGTTCCGGCCGGGGGCGGAGTCCCCTTCCGCGTGACCTCCAAGGGACCCTCCTACCTGCACGGCTGGTCGCCCGACGGCCGAAACCTGGTTTACACCGGCGGCCGGAACGGCGCCTTCGACGTCTACAAGATCGCGGCCGAGGGGGGCGAGGAGATCCGGCTGACGGATGCCGAGGGGCTGGACGACGGTCCCGAATACGCGCCGGAAGGGCGGACCATCTACTTCAATTCGAACCGGACCGGCTCGATGAAGATCTGGCGCATGAATCCCGACGGGAGCGGCCAGGAACAGGTCAGCTTCGGACCGTATCAGGATTGGTTTCCGCATGTCTCTCCCGACGGCCGCCGGATCGTGTTCCTGTCGTTCGGGGAGGACGTCGATCCCGGCGATCATCCCTTCTACCGGCGGGTCTATCTCCGGATGATGCCGGCCGCGGGCGGCGAGCCGCGGGTGATCGCCTATGTCTACGGCGGACAGGGAACCATCAACGTCCCATCCTGGTCGCCCGACAGCCGGAGGATCGCCTTCGTCGGCAACACCGATTCATTCCGCTCATTAAAAGCCGATTGAAGCTCCTGGGACTTACGTCCGTGGAGGGATAGCGAACCCCCGTTCGGGGGCTGGCGCTCCAACGCCTGCAATGGGCAGATCCCACGGACGTAAGTCCGTGGAGCTTCAGAGCGCGGAGCGGTAGACGGCGACGAGCCTATCCTCGGTCAGGGCGGCCGGCGTGATCTTGATATCGCCCTTGACGATTGTCTTGCCGGCATAAAGTGGAATTTCGCCCTCCTCGACGCCGTAGGCCGTGAGCCGGATCGGCACGCCCAGGCCGCGAAGAAACGCTTCCAGTCCTCCCCGCGGGGCGAACAGGTCCTCCAGGGCCCGGAATTTTTCGGGCCGGGTGTTGTCGAACCTCAGGGCGGCCAGGACATGGACGAGCATGACGGCGCTGGCCCGGCCGTGGGGCACGCCGTGGAAGACGGTCAGAGGGTAGCCCATGATGTGAGGAAGGATCGTGCCGGCGTGGGCGATGGCCGCTCCGGCCAGCAGGGCCGCGTACGACATCTCATCCATGGCTTCCGGAATTTTCGCCGCGGCGTTCTCCAGGTGCGCGAGCACGGTCTCGATGGCTTGGCGGGCGATGATGTCGGTGAGGGGAAAGGACAGGGTGGAGAGAAAGGCCTCGGCGGCGTGAGCGAGCACGTCCAGGCCCGTGTCGATCGCGACGCGGGGCGGCATGCTGTAGCTGAGCTCGGGATCGATCAGGGCGACGGAGGGAAAGAGCCGGGGGTGAGCGTAGCCGGTTTTATTCTTCCCCTCGCGGTCCGTGAAGACGGCGTAGGGGGTGACCTCGCTCCCGGTGCCGGATGTCGTCGGGAGACAGACCAGGGGAAGGGGATCCCTATCGAAGGGGGCGCCCTCGACATGGCCCCTGAGCGGGACGGGATTGGCGGCCGCAACGG
>JALHUR010000011.1 GCA_022867325.1 Candidatus Aminicenantota bacterium
AGCCGTAGCAGCCGATCCGGTCGGCCCGGAGCGTGTCGACGGTGATCAGGACGACGTTGTGGGTCCCTTCCCCAGCCATCCGTTTGAAGGATGTCGGCCTGAGGCCGATGAGGATGAAGGCCGCGGCGGCCAGGAGGGCAAGGGCGGCTCCAAGGACGATCAATTTCTTTTTCATGGCGAGTTCTATTTTAGCAAAAACAAGGTCAAACCTGCACTTTGCACTTTTTTATAGCGCTGGGATCGAATACCAGCCTCTAATTAAAAAAGTGCAAAGTGCAGGTTTGACCCCCAAAAAAAACCCCGCACCGCCGTCGGGCGGTGCGGGGTGAGCGTCTGCTGGAGCAGGAACGATTAGAAGATGAGCCGGATGCCGACTCTTGCTTGGCGCGGCCGGACGATGCCGTAGAGCTCATGCCCGTCGGTGGACGGGTAGGTGCCGTCCGTCATCCAGTCGTAGCCGATCCGGTTACCCCAGCCGGTGATGGTGTCGGTGTTGAAGACGTTGAAGACGTCGATCATCAGGCCCAGCTTGTACTTAGAGGCGAGGGTGAATATCTTCTCGAAGCGGACGTCGAGGATCTTCTCGGGTGGGTAGTGGTTGGAGCCCCTCTTTTCGGCGAAGAAGGTGATGCGGCCCTGGTTGAAGCGGGCGGTCCGGTAGCGGGTAGTCCAGGAGTCGCCGGTGATGAGCCGGAAGTAGGCGTTGAAGCTGATGTCGAAGGGCAGGATGTAGGTTCCCTGGAGCTTGAGCATGTGGGTGGCGTCGAAGGTGGAATTTCCCTCGGAGTTGATCCAGAAGTTGGGATCGTCGACGTTGCCGCCGTAGCCGATGTCGTCGGCAAACCCGTTGTCCAGGGTGCCGGTCGCCCGGCCGTAGACGTAGGAGGCCAGGAGCTGCCAGCGGTTCGAGAACCTCTTGTTGAAGAGGACCTCGATTCCCGTGTACTTCCGGTAGGGATCCTCGAGAATCCAGCCGGCCTTGGAGATGTTGGTCAGGAGGTAGTCGTGGGTGTCGAGGGTCTCCTCGGTCCGCTCATAGACGGTGATGGTCTTGTTGAGGTCTGCTATGAAGACCGGGACCTGGGTGTACTGGGCGGCCCGGTCGACGCGGCCGACGATGTTGTTCCACTTCCGGTAGATGAAGGTTACCCCCAACGAGGTGTCGCGGAACAGCTCGCGCTCGATGCCGGCCGTCAGCTGGTTCATATAGGGATGGCCGATATCCGGGTCCATCTTGTAGAGGGACTGGTGGACGGTCCGGGTGAATTCGACCCATTCGCTGTCCCAGTAGTATCCGACGTAGTCCTTGTAGGCCGAGTCGGGGTTGAGGCGGTCGTGGAAGGAGGACAGCATGGCCTCGGTGAACTGGCCGTAGTGGGCCTTGAGGACGGTCGACTTGTCGCCGAACAAGTCGAAGCTCAAGCCGAAACGCGGGGCGAGGCTGGTCGTGTTGTAGACCGTCCCGTCCATGTTCTTGATGAAGCCCCAGTTCAGGCTGAGGCGGAAACCGAGGTTGATGTTGAGGCGGCTCGAGATCTGCCAGGAATCCTGGGCGAAGGCCTCGACCCGGGCGTAGCGGGTGTTCGTGTCGTACCCCTGGTACTGGTAGGCCAGGTAGGGCTGACCGTAGTAGTCGAAGTACTTGACGAAATCGCCCAGCCCGCCGCCCTTTCCTGAGTAGCCGTAGCGGTTCCGGACTTTGGAGTATTCGGCTTCGACGCCGAACTTGAAGTCGTGGGCGCCCTTGATGAAGTCCTCGGTGTAGTGGGAGATGGACGCGTTGGTCTGGAAGCGGCTCCGGTCGGCGTAGAAGAAATAGCCGGCGCTGCCGCGCCTGAAGTTTTCGTCCAGGCTGAAGTGCTGGTAGGGATCCAGGCCGACTTCGGGGTCGAGGTAGTAGTAGCCGGTGAAGAAAGCACCCTTGAAATCGAAGAAGGTCTTCGGGCTGAGGATCTTGGTCAGGCTGAAGTTGCCGACGATTTCGGGCGAATCCTGGTTGACGCAAGCCTCGGGGGAGACGGTCGAACCCGAGTCGCGGTTCTTCCCGACGTAGGTGTCGATTTCGAGCGAAACGTTGAGGTTGAGGGAGGGGGCGAGCTGCGAGGTGATCTTCGTGAACAGGCGGGGCTGCTTGTAATCGACGGCCTCGGGGAAGCCGGTCGGATAGTTCTGGCTCCGGTAGTACTGGGTGCCGGCGTAGAACCAGAGCTTGTCCTTGATGATCGGGCCGCCCAGGTGGGCGCCGATGTCGAAGAGCTTGTTCAGGGGCGACGTCAGCGCGGGGAAATCGGCGACGTAGGCGCCGTTATTGGTCGTCTGCCAGAGCCCCTTCGGCTTGTCGTCTTTCTTCCCCTGGAAGTTGACCTCGAAGTGGCCGGAGAACTCGTTGCCGCCGGACTTCGTGACCAGGTTGAAGATGACGCCCGTGAAGTTTCCGTACTCGGCCGGGAGGCCGAGGCCCATGACCTTGGCCTCCTCGATGGCGTTATGGTCCATGAACACCCAGGCCGATCCGGCTTCGGGGTCGGCGACGTTGACGCCGTCCATGGTGTAAGCGATGCCCGTGTTCTGGGAGGCGCCGTAGGCGACGTTGTCGGTGACGCCCGGGGCGAGGTTGACGATGTCCGAGGTAAACTGGTTATAGGGGATGTTCCTCAGAATTTCGTTGCTCAGGGTCACGGACGCCGTCTCGGTGGACTTGACGTCGACCGTGGGAGATTGGGCCACGACCGTGATCTCCTCGGCCACGGTCGAGACTTTCATGGTCATGTTGAGATTCAGGGTCGTCGTCGTCGTCACCCGGATGCTCTCGCGAACCGCCGTGCCGAATCCCTGGAGCTCGGCTTTCAGGTTATACTCGCCGGGGGGCAGGGCCGGGAAGCGGAAATCGCCGTTGGCATCCGTGACGGTCGCCCGCGCGCCCATCAGGTTGGGGCTGGCCAGCGACATGTTGACGCCCGGCAGCGCATTGCCTTCCTCGTCCGCGATCTTTCCGGTGATGGCGCCGGTGTCACGGGACTGGGCAAAGGCGACGGGGGAAAGGATGAGAAGCAGGGCGATCACGCCGATCAATGCTTTCGGTTTCAAATCTTCCTCCTTGTTCTTCCTGGTTTTTGTTCAACTCTCCGGTCTTTGGACCTGGCTACCTCGAATTCTCACCTCCTTAATATAATAAAAAACAACAATCCGCTTATTTCTATAGCAATCTTTATGCCAAGAATAAAATATTTCTAAGATATTTATAATATTATAATTAGTTCGAACAAATGTAAACAATATTGACGGAAATTCAATTAAATGAATGATTGTCATTCATTTAATTGAATTTCCTACTTCAGCTATTGCCGCTCAAAACGTTCGGAACTTCCCCTGCCCGTCCTTTCGTTGAAACGGACGGCCGCTTGTGGTACTTATAAACATGAGGAGTCCGCAGTGAGAAGATATAAGTTCCTCCTGATCCCGGCGATACTCGCGGCCGCGATATCCGGCGCCGTGGCCAAGAACGACCTGCCGCCCGTGCACAAAGACTGGCTCGCGACGGTCGATCCCATCCTGACTTCGACCGAGCGGGAGGTCTTCCTCCAGCTCAAGACGGACGCTGACCGGGACAAGTTCATCCGTTTTTTCTGGAAACAGCGCGATCCTTTTCCCGATACGCCCGAAAACGAGTTCTTCAAGGAGTACATGACCCGGGTCGACTTCGCCGACCGCAACTTCGGGATCGGCTCCCACAAGAAAGGCCACCAGACCGAGCGCGGCCAGTTCTACCTCCTGCTCGGCCCTCCCCTCGAACGGCAGCGTTTCGCGACCCACTCCGAGATCTGGCCGATGGAGCTCTGGTTTTTTAAAGGCGAGGAGAAGTACGGGCTCCCGGCCTACTTCTACCTCATTTTCTACCAGCCCGAGGGCATCGGGGACTACCGCCTTTACTATCCCGGCATCGAAGGGCCCGGCAAGCTCGTCGTCCCCTCGCTCTACGGCGAATCCCGCATTAAAACGAGCCCCGTCGACATCATCAAGAAAGTCTCCTCGGAGCTTTCGAGCGCCTCGACGAGCTACATCGCGGGCGAGAAGAACTACGGCCTGTCCTCCTTGTCCTCGGAGGCCCTCATCGCCGGGGTCAAAGACCTCAAGGAAAAGAAGTTTTCCGACGCCTACGCCCGCTCCTACCTCGATTTCAAGGACCATGTCGAGACCGAATACTCCGACCGGTTCCTGGGGAGCGATTTCAAGGTCCGGATCTTCCGGACGAACGGCCAGGCTTATCTCCACTGGACGATCGAGCCGGAGCGGATCAGCTTCGAGCTGCGCAACAACGTTTACCTGGCCCAGTTCGAGCTTTTCCTGAGGCTCGAGGACCCGGCCGGGAACCTCGTCTTCCAGACCCAGGAGGAGATCCCCCTCCGCCTCAACGAGGACCAGTACAAGAGCCATGAGCGCCGCCGCTTCGCCTTCCAGGACGTCCTGCCCGTCATCGAGGGGACGTTCAAAATAAACCTCCTGCTCAAGAATAAGACCGGCCGCGATTTTTCCTCCGTCGATATAAAAGTCACCGTGCCGGAAGAGGCCGGTCCGCGGCTCGGCGACCTTCTCCTCAGCCACGGCCAGGAGCCGGTTTCCGAGGCCGAACGGACGCG
>JALHUR010000137.1 GCA_022867325.1 Candidatus Aminicenantota bacterium
CGCCCGACTACGACTCGATGATCGCCAAGATCATCGCCTTCGCCCCAACCCGGCTGACGGCCATCAAGAAAATGCAGACGGCCCTGGAGATGACGACGATCGTCGGGGTCAAGACCAACATCCCGCTTCACCTGGCTATCCTGTCCAGCGCGGACTTCCTCAACGGCAACTACAACACCCAGTTTTTGGAAAAGTTCCTGGCCGGCAAGCCCCGGCCCGAACCGACCTGATCCTCAGCCCGCCTTCCGCCAGATTTCGGCCCTGAACTCGCCCGCGTTGTCGGCGACGACGTTCTCGTTGGGGCCGAGACTCAGCCGTCCGGCCAGCGGCATCCGGATCGTCGCTTCAGGCCCGATGAAGACTAACTTGACGATTTCATTCCGCGTCTCCTCGCCCGTTTCCTCGTCCTTGGTGATGGAAATGAGCTGGGCGACCCGGGCGACGAGCGCGCCGAGGTTCCTGTCCTGGAGCGGCTGCTGAACCGTCTTGATGTTCAGGCCTTCGGGACCGCCGAATGCCATCGGATTGCCCTTCTGGAGGGACACATTGCCCGAGGCCCTGATATGGAATTCCTCCCCCTCGGAGACGTCGAGGCCCGTATCGGTCCAGGGAATGTTGGCGGGGATGGCAAGCTGGGCCACGAACACGAACCCGGGCGGCCCCGGCGCTGGCGTCTCCTGGCCGGCCGGCAGGGATGGCCCCGCCAAGGTCAGCGCGACCGCAGCCGCGGCCACGGCCGCTGCGACCCCGCCGCGCCCGGCAACCGATCCTCGTCTTAAAATCATGCCCCTCCGCTCCCGGTCAGCGATCGAGAGGGGTTTGAGGGTCCAGGCCCCGATCGCCCTCTCCGAGCCGAATGATCTCCAGCATGCCTTCATGAATGAGACCGTTGCTGGCGACGATATCGGACTGGAAGCTGGGGACGGCGTCCCCCGAAAAATCGGACACTCGCCCGCCCGCTTCCCGGACGATGACGGCCCCGGCCGCGACGTCCCAGGGCTTGAGCTTGAGCTCCCAGAACCCGTCGAAGCGGCCGCAGGCGAGGTAGCTGAGGTCCAGGGCGGCCGATCCGCAGCGGCGGACGGCCTGAACGCGCAGGATGAAATTATTGAAGTGGCAGACGTTGTTGACGGGGCTCTCCCGGAGGTCATAGGGAAAGCCCGTCGCGACCAGGCTCCGGTCGAGCTCGGCGATCGTCGAGACGCGGATCCTCGTCCCGTTGAGAAACGCCCCTTCGCCGCGGAGGGCCCAGAACATCTCGTCCCTCATCGGGTCGTAGACCACGCCGACCAGCCCCTCCCCGTCCTTCTCCAGGGCGATCGAGACGCTGAAAATCGGGAAGCGGTGGGCGAAATTCGTCGTTCCGTCCAGGGGGTCGACGATCCAGCGGTAGGGAGAACCCGTTTCGCGGGACAACCCCTCCTCGGCCAGGATCCCGTGGTCGGGGAAGGCCGCCCGGAGCCGGGCGTCGATCATCTGCTGGGCCCGGCCGTCGAACTGGGTCACCAGGTCGAGTGTCCCCTTGAAGGAGATCCGGACTTCCTCGTCCATGGCCGCCCGGAGCATCCGGCCCGTAGCGAGGGCCGCCTCCCGGGCCGCCTCCAAAAACCGTCGGGGATCGGCCATGCCGCTCGCCTCGCTTCCCTAAACTTTTTGCGTTCGAGACCGTAGTATACTATGATATTTCCTCCTGAAAGGCAAGACACATGGCCAACGAAAAGAGCTTTTTCCGGAAACGCAAGAAGACCCTGATCATCATCGGCGCCGCCCTCATCCTCGCTCTGATCGTCATCTCCAACCTCAGCTCCCAGCGGGAAAAAACGGTCAAGGTCACGATCGAGAAGGTCGAAAAGCACGACCTGGCTTCGATCATCTCGGCCTCGGGCGAGATCAAGCCCAAAAAGAACATCGAGATCAGCGCCCAGGTTCCGGGCCGGATCGTCAAGATCGGCGTCAAGGAAGGCGACGAAGTCAAGGCCGGAGACTTCCTGCTCAGCCTGGACTCGACCCAGTACGAGGCCTACACCGATCGCGACCGGGCCTTCATCCAGTCGACCAAAGCCGATCTCATCCAGGCCGAGGCCCGGATGAAGAAGGACGCCAATTTCTTCAACTCCCAGAAAAAGCTCTTCGGCGAAGGCCTTATCTCCCAGGACCAGATGGAGACGGCCATGGTCCAGGCCGAGACCTCCTCGGCCCAGTTCAAGTCCATCCAATTCCAGATCCAGCAGGCCGAGGCCTCCCTTAAAAGCTCGATGGACAACCTCAGCAAGACCGTCTACGGCTCGCCCATCGACGGGATCATCACCAGCCTCAGGGTCGAGGAAGGCGAGATCGCCCTGATCGGGACCATGAACAACCCGGGGACCGTCCTGATGACGATCGCGGATCTGTCGGTCATGGAAGTCGAAGTCGAAGTCGACGAGACCGACGTCGTCGGACTCGACCTCGGGCAGTCCTCCGAGGTCAAGGTCGACGCCTTTCCCGATATCGTCTTCCAGGGCAAGGTCACCGAGATCGGAAGCTCGGCCCTTCAGAAACTGACCTCAGCCTCGGCCTCGACCCAGGAGGCCAAGGACTTCAAAGTCACAATCACGATCGAGAATCCGCCCCGCAAGCTTAAGCCCGGGCTGTCCGCTTCGGCCGACATCACGACGGCCGAAAAGAAGGGCGTCCTGGCCGTTCCGATCGCCGCCCTCGTCCTCCGCGAGAAGGAAGGCCAAACCGCCTCCGCCAAGACCAAGGCCGAGGAGGAAGGCGTCTACCTGGTCGAAGCCGGCCGGGCCAAGTTCGCGGTGGTCAAGAAGGGGATCACGGGCGAGATGCTCGTCGAGATCGGCTCGGGCCTTAAAGAGGGCCAGGAGATCGTGGCCGGGCCCTACAGCGCTCTCCGCCTCCTCAAGGACGGGACCCTGGTCAAGGCCGAAGAGAAAAAGACCCCGAAAGAAGAGACAAAATGAGCGCCGGGAACGACGTCCTCATCCAGACCAAGGATCTCACCAAGACCTACGAAATGGGCGAGCATCAGGAAGTCCGCGCCCTCTGCGAGGTGACCCTGACCATCCGCCGCAATGAGTACGTCGCCATCATGGGGCCTTCCGGGTCCGGCAAATCGACTCTGATGAACCTTATCGGCTGTCTCGACACGCCGACCTCGGGCGAATACACGCTCGACGGCCGTCTCATCTCCGCCCTGACCGAGAACGAGCTGGCCGATATCCGGAACCACGAGATCGGGTTCGTCTTCCAGGTCTTCAACCTTCTCCCCCGGGCGACCGCCTTCCACAACGTCGAGCTGCCCCTGATTTACAAGGGGACCAAGAAGAAGGAGCGCGAGGAGCGGACCCGCCGGGCCATGGAGATGGTCGAGATGGCGGACCGGATGCATCACCGCCCCAACGAGCTCTCGGGCGGCGAACGGCAGCGGGTCGCCATCGCCCGCGCCCTCGTCAACGAACCGTCCCTCCTCCTGGCCGACGAACCGACCGGCAACCTCGACTCCAAGACCGGCCAGGAAATACTCAAACTCTTCCGCAAACTCCGCGAGCGGGGGAACACGATCATCCTGGTCACCCACGACAAGGACATCGCCCTTGAGACGGAGCGGATCATCTCGATCCGGGACGGCCGGATCGAGAAGGACGAACGAAAAGGAGCCTCGAAATGAACCTGATGTCCCGCATCCAGGGAGTCTTTTTCAGCCCGCAGCCGACCTTCAAGGACCTCTCCGAGCGTCCTGTTTGGAAAGACGTCTTGATCATCGTCTTCATCCTGTTCGGCATCTTCTCCTACCTGATCGCCCCTGCGGCCAACAAGGACGGCCTTTCAACCATGAAGGACAACGTCAAGCTTCAGGAGCGGATGGGCAAGGAGCGGTTTGACCGGATGATCGCGGACATGGAGAACGTCACGCCGGGAAAGCAAGCCTTCCGCTCCTTCCTCCTCGGCCCCGTAACGCTCCTGATCGGGATTCTGTTCTCGAGCCTGATCCTGCTCGTCTTCGGGCGCCTGGTCTCGACGGAGGGACGCTACAAGCAGGTCTTGTCGGCCGTCGTTCACGCCAACCTCATCGACAAGCTCCTGGGGAACGGGATTCGCCTTATCCTGATCCTGATGCGCAAGTCCGTCTTCCAGACGTCGACGAGCCTGGCCCTGCTTGCGCCCAAGCTCCCGATAACATCACCCACCTACATCATTCTCGGCCAGTTCGACTTCTTCCAGATATGGATGTTCGGCGTCTTGGGCTACGGCCTGTCCGTTATTTTCAAGATCCCCGTCAAGAAAGCCCTCTTCATCTCCTACGGTTTCTGGCTGCTCAAGGCCGTCCTCTATGTGGCCATGCAGTTGTTCTTCACCCGCATGATGGGATAAAATGACAGGGGTATGAACGATGTCCTTCCGGCCGGATCCCTGATCGGACCCTCGGTCCCGCGTCTCCTATTCAGCTTAGGGCAGTCCAAACGGAGCGGACGTCTTTCTTTCCGCGGCGCCAAGGAATCCCGCGCGGTCTTCATCGATCGCGGCCACCTCATCCTGGACGCCGAAGCCGTGCCCGAGCAGGCCCTCAAAGACAGGCTCTTGGCCTCGGGCCTTCTCGATCAAACCTCCCTCGAAGCCTGCGAAGCCCAGGCCCATGCCGAGCGCCGGCCGCTCTTCCAGGCCGTGTTCGAAAAGGGCGGCGTCCGTCCCGAGGCGGTCTGGGGGCTCTTGGAAGAAGTATTCAAGTCAAGGCTGTTCGCCCTGTTCGACGAGCCCGTCGCCGAGTACGAATTCGAGCCGGGCCAGGCCCCACCCGACGCCGACGCCCTCTCCGTCCTTCCCATCCCGGGTCTTCTCCTCGAGGGGCTCCGCCGGATGACAAACGACGGGCTGATCAGGAGCTCGCTGCCGGACGGGACCGAAGTTCTTCAAGTCCTCGGCCCGTCCGAGGCCGACCGCTCCGGCCTCGCCCCCCATGAGCGCTATCTCCTATCCGCGATCGGCAAAGGCCGGAGCCTGGATGAGCTCCGCGTCCAGAGCCGGCTCGGCCCGCGTGAAACGGACCGGACGCTTTTCCTGCTCCTCTGCCTCGGTCTGGCCGGCCGGCCCGCCCCCAAGGACCCGGCTTGGTCGGGACCAGAGATGTCGCCCTCCGAACTCGACCGGCTGATGGAGGCGTTCCGGGACAAATCGACCGCCATCTTCAAGTACATCTCCAAGGAGCTCGGCCCGTTCGCCCGGACCGTCCTCGGCAAGGCCCTGGAAGAAATCAAGCCGGCCCTCGGCCCCTTGTTCGAAAGCATCGAGCTCCTCGAGGACGGGACGATCGAGTTCAAATCCCCCCTCAAAATCAACATCAACCTCCTGACCGAGGACAGCCGGGCCGAGCTGGCCCGGGGTCTGACCGAGATCCTGAGCGCCGAGATCCTGGCCGTCAAGAAATCCCTGGGAAACGATCACGAAGCCGCCCTGGTCAAGAACCTGGAGAAGGTCGGCGAATGGAATTAAGGCGGAAACAGGTCCGGGCCCTCCTCGTCGTCGTCACCGTTTTGGCCCTGATCATCCTGGTCCAAATTGTCCGATAAGCCGAATTCGCTCGTCATCCTCTGCGGCCCGACCGGCGTCGGCAAGAGCCGGGCGGCCATCGCCCTGGCCGGCCGCGTCGGCGGGGAGATCGTCAACGCCGACTCCATGCAGGTCTACAGGAATTTCGACATCGGCACCGATAAGGTGCCGGCCGGAGACCGGCGCGGAATTCCCCATCACCTTCTCGACATCGCCGAAGCGACGACCCAATTCACGGCCGCGGACTTCGTTCGGGAGGCCCTGGCGGCCGCCCGCGGAATCATCGAGCGGAATCGGATCCCGATCGTCGTGGGCGGGACGGGGCTTTACCTGAAGGCCCTCCTCGAGGGCCTCTTCCCCGGGCCGGGCCGCCTCCCCGGACTCAGGAACAGGCTCGAGGCTGAGGCGGCCTCCGGCGGAGTCGAATCCCTCTGGCAACGGCTGAAGGCCGTGGACCCCGAATACGCCGAAAAAGTCGGCCCCCGCGACAGGATCCGGATCATCCGGGCCCTCGAAGTGTTCGAGTCGACCCGGATCCCCTTCTCGCGACATTTCCCGGCGACCGAATCCCCCGTCAAGGGTTTTCTTCTGATCCGGGTTGGTTTACAATTGGATCGGGCCCGGCTGGTGCGCCGGATCGAGGAGCGAGTCGACGGGATGTTCGCAAACGGCATTGTCGAAGAAGTTCGAAGCCTGATCGCCCGCGGGATTCCGGAAGACGCTCCGCCCTTCCGGGCCTTAGGCTATAAACACGTCCTGGCCTATATTCAAGGCGCCTTGACGCTCTCCGGGGCCGTCGAGCTCACCAAGACGGAAACCCGTCAGTACGCCAAGCGCCAAATGACCTGGTTCCGTAAAATGAAAGAGATCGCCTGGTTCCCGGCCGACGATTTCGAGGCTCTCGCCATCCATGTCGAAACGCAACTCAGCTGAGACCGAGAAGGCCATCCTGGTCGGAGTGGCCGTCAATGCCCCGGAGAAGGCGCAGGTCGAGGAATCCCTCGAGGAGCTGGCCAGCTTGGCGCGGGCGGCCGGCGCGGTTGTCCTCGACCGGCTTTTTCAGGTCCGGCCCCGGTTGAACCCCAAGTATCTGGTCGGGGAGGGCAAGGTCGAGGAGCTCGTCCGGCGCAAAGGGGACCTTGGGGCCGACCTTGTCATCTTCGACCGCGGGCTGCGCCCGGTCCAGCAGAGAAGCCTCGAAGACCGGCTCAAGGTCAAGGTCATCGACCGGACGCAGCTCATCCTGGATATCTTCGCCCAGCGGGCGCGTTCGAACGAGGGCAAGCTCCAGGTCGAGTTGGCCCAACTCAGCTACCGCCTGCCCCGGCTGGTCGGAAAAGGGAAGGCGCTCTCCCAGCTCGGCGCCGGAATCGGGACGCGCGGCCCGGGCGAGACAAAGCTCGAGGTCGACCGTCGCCGGATCACGGACCGGATCGCCAAGATCAAGAAGGACATCCTCAAGATCCAGGACCGGCGGTCCCGGCAGCGACAAAGCCGCCGGAAGAGCCCCATCCCCATCGTGTCCCTGGTCGGCTACACCAACGCCGGAAAGTCGACCCTTTTCAACCGTCTCTCCCAAGAGCGGGCCCTGGTCTCGTCCCGGCTGTTCGCGACGCTGGACCCGGTTCTGCGCCGGGTCCGCTATCCCGACGGGCCTTCTTTCTTCCTGAGCGATACGGTCGGGTTCATCAAGAAGCTTCCCGTCGAGCTCGTCTCGGCCTTCCAGGCCACCCTCGAGGAAATCCGCGAGGCCGATGTCATCCTCCACGTCATCGACGCCGCTTCGCCCCGCTCGGAAAGCCAGGAGGAGTCGGTCGCGGCCGTTCTAGAGGAGATAGGCGTGGCCGATATCCCTATCCTCCGCGTTTTCAACAAAATCGATCTTCTCCCCGACCGCTCGGAGCGGCTGGCCCTGAACGCGGCGTCCGGGCCGCGCTCCGTGTCCGTTTCGGCCCGAACCGGGGAGGGCAGCGCCGACCTCAAGGCCAAGCTCCGGGCTTTACTTTTCGGCCATCTCAAGATATTTTATTTGCGGATCCCGAAGACCGAGGCCGTCCGCGCGGAATCCCTGGCCAAGTGGACGCTGGTGCTGGCCCGCCAGGACCGCGGGGACGCCTACGAGCTCAAGGTCATGACGGATCCCCGGGCCATCCTGGAGTATATGCCTTATCTTATCAGAGAGGAGCAGACGTGGTGAAAAAGGTGACCCTCCTGATCCCACTGTGTCTCATCCTGTCCGCCTGCGCGACCGTGGAGCCGCCGCTGCAGCCCTTCCTCTACATCGAAAACCTGCCTCCGGCGCTGGTGTCCTCGCTCTCGCTCGAGGAGCGGATCGCCGTCGAGGAAGCCTGGCGCGAGATCCGGCTCGGACGCGCCGCCAAGGCCGAAAAGATCCTCCTCCGCTTGGGGCCCGAAAGTCCGGCCTACTTTGTCGGGATCGGCTACATCCGTTTCCTGATCGACGACCTCGCCGCCGCCGAGGAGAATTTCAAGCTCGCCCTGGAGAACGCGCCGGACCTCGCCTCGGCCCGGATCGGACTGGCCCAAATCTACCAAAAGAGCGAACGGGAAGAGCAGGCCTTCAGCGAGTACCAGGAAGCCCTCAAGGTCGATCCCGGAAACGATTGGGCCCGGCAGGAGTTCAAGCTCCTCCGGGATAAAAAATTCGGCGAATTCCGGGACTCTGCTCAAGCTTACGCGGCGGAAGGAGACCAGGAACACTCCCGGGAGGCCTACCTCAAGGCCCTCTTCTTCGCCCCCGATTCGATCGAGGCTCATCTGGCCCTGGCCGAAATCTACCGGTCCGAGGACCGGGCCGACGACGCCCTTGTTCACTTGAAGGCGGCCGCCGACCTCGAACCGGACAACGCCCAGGTCCTCAAGGCCTATGCCGACGCCCTTTTCGGGGCCGAGCAGTATCAACGCAGCCTCGACCTCTACGAGAACATCCGGGAGATGGACGCGGGCGACAAGGACGTCCAGGCCAGGATCGAGAGCCTTAAGAACAAGCTGGGGATCTTCGAGCTGCCCGGTCAGTACGGAACCATCGCCGGCGCGCCGGTCGTTTCCCGCGAAGACCTGGCGGCCCTGCTCGGCGTTAAGTTCAAAGATGTCCTTGAAACGCCCGCCGCCAAGCCCCCGATCATCGTCGACATCGCGACGTCCTGGGCGTCTAAGTTCATCATCCGGGCGGCTTCTCTGGGGATCCTCGATGTCTATGCCAACCATACCTTCGAGCCCAAGAAAGTCGTAACCCGGGCCGAGATGGCCGAAATCCTGCTCAGGCTCATCGATTACCTCAAAGGCCGCGGGATCAAGGTCATCCAATCGTTTCCGCCCGAAAAAATCCAAGTCTCGGACGTTCCCCCCGAACACGTCTATTTCCAGCCCATCGTCCAAATCCTGGCCTACCAGATCATGGACCTCAGCGCTCTGAAGGCCTTCCGTCCCGACCAAAGCCTATCGGGAAGCGAAGCCATCAAGGCCCTGGACATCCTGCTGGCTTTGATCCGATGACGGCCCCGGGAGCCCCCCTCCCGCCCGAACAAAGCCCGGACCGGGGCGGGGCGGAATCAACCCGGTTCTGGAACGTCCCCAACGTCCTGACTCTGCTGAGGATCGCCCTGTTCCCGGTGTTCGCGGCGATGATGATGGAGCGGAGGCCGAAGGCCGCCTTCCTCGTCTTCCTGGTGGCCGGGATCACCGACGTCCTGGACGGGTTCGCGGCCAGGCTCTGGCATCAAAAGACAAAAATCGGCCTCCTCCTTGACCCGGCCGCCGATAAGCTCATGATGACGACCGCCTTCATCCTGCTGGCCATCCCGTCGCCGGCCGCCCCCAACGTCCTTCCCCTCTGGCTCGTCCTGACCGCCATCGGCCGCGACGTCGCCATCGTCCTGGCCGTTTACGTTCTGTACCGCCTGCGGGGCATCACGACCTTCCCCCCTTCCACTCTCGGTAAAGTGAGCACGGTCTGTCAAGTCGTGATGTTATGGGGCGTCCTGCTCGCCAATGCCCTCAATCAGGCCCCGCCCTACCTGATCTGGGTCTACTATCTCACGCTGGCCCTGACCTTGGCCTCGGGAGTGGACTACGGCATCAAGGGCTGGCCGAAGTTTTCGCCCAAATCGGAACCTGCGGGGAAGCCTTAAAGGCTCAATCGACGCTGCGGTCGATGAATCCCTTGCGGAACGTCATCCACAGAATCTTGATGTCCAGGCCGAGGGACCAGTTCTGCATGTAGAAGAAGTCGTACTCGAGCCGCTTCTCGATATCGGCGTCTTGACGGAGGCCGTGGACCTGGGCCCAGCCGGTGATTCCCGCCTTGATCTTGTGGCGGAGCATGTACTTGGGGATCTTCTCGGTGAACTCGCGGACGAAGCTGGGCCGTTCCGGGCGCGGCCCGATCAGGCTCATCTCGCCCTTGAGGACGTTCACGAACTGGGGAATCTCGTCGATGCTGTACTTGCGGAGGACGCGGCCGAGCCGGGTCATGCGCGGATCGCCCGGCTCGCAGAAGACCGGGCCGGTCGCCTTCTCGGCGTCGCAGATCATGGTCCGGAACTTATGGATGACGAAACGCCGCCCGTCCAGGCCCATCCGCTCCTGGTGGTAGAAGACGGGTCCCCGCGAGGTCAGCTTGACCAGGACGGCGACGATCAGGAAAAGAGGCGACAGGAAGACCAGGGCCAGGGCCGAGACGACGATGTCGGTCGTCCGCTTGACGACCTGGGCCATGCCCCGGATCGGGACATCGTCGATCGTGATGACGGGGAATCCGTCCAGGTCCTGGACGTTGGCCTTGAGGGTCAGGAGCTGGAACAGGTCGGGGATGAGGCGGACCATGACCGGATACTTGTGAACGACCTGGAAGACTTCGAGAATCTTGGCGTAGTTCGAGAAGTCCAGGGTGACGAAGACCTCGCTGATCGCCTGCTCCTCGATGATCCGTCCCAGCTCATTGAGCCCGCCCAGGACGGGGACGGTGTCGCCGTCGACGTCGAGGATCTTGCCCGCCGGCTTTTCGTCGTCCAGGAAACCCTTGACCCGGAAGCCGAGGTCTCGGTAGGTCATGAGCTTCTGGGCGACCGTCCGTCCCATCTCGCCCGCTCCGACGACGACGACGTTGGTCAGGTTAAACCCGCGCGCGTAGCGCCGCTTCATGACGAAGAAGAGCTGGGTCCGGAGGAAGGAAATCCAGACAATGACGGCGATGAAGTATAGGACCAGGAAGCCGTGGGAGAGCTTGAAGGTCATCCGGTAGAGGGGCGCCTTGCCCTGACTGTAGTTGTAGAAATAGTTGAGGATCGAGAACACGATCGCAATGGCCAGGACGGCATTCAGGATGACATAGAGGAAGTCGTCAATCTTGGCCCGGCGGAGCTTGCTCTTGTAGAAGCCCTGGAAATAGAAAATGAGGAGATGAACGGCCAGGAAGATGGGGAAGACGGCGGCGTAGTTCCAGAAGGATGGGATGCCCTTGGCCGGGTCGACCGGAATGACGGTCTGGAAACGCAAGTAGTAGGAAGAAAGATAGGACCATAGGATGGCTATGACGTCGCTCAGGACGTAGAGCCCGATCAGGCGGAAGCGGCGCCGGGGGGTGATCACGTTCGTGCCTTGGACCCGGTCCGCGCGCGGCGCAGAGCGCCTTCCATCCGTTTCTTGAAGGCCTGCCGCGAGAACCGCAGGGCGTGCGACCGGGCCGCGGCTTTATTACAGACAAAGCGGTCGAATTTGTCAAGCGCGGCGGCCAGCCCGGCGGCCGTCTGGTCGTGGAAGAGAAGCCCGGTCCGTCCGGGAACGACGGTCTCCAGCGCCCCGCCCCGCCCGTAGGCCAGGACCGGGGTCCCGCAGGCTTGGGCCTCGAGGGCCGCGATCCCGAAGTCCTCCTCGCCCGGCAGGAGGAAGGCCCGGGATTCGCGGTAAACCCGGAGGAGGTCCTCGGCCCCGAGCGGACCCGCGAACCGCACTGTGGGCCCGGCCATCCTCTTGAGGGCCTTGTATTCGGGCCCGTCCCCGACGACAAGGAGCATGCGGCCGGAGCGGTTGCAGGCGGCGACGGCGATATCGATCCTCTTATAGGGGACGAGAGCCGAAACAACCAGGAATTCGTCGCCTCCGGCCGGCTTTGGGGCGGGCCTGAAGAAATCGGTGTCGACGGGAGGGTGAATAACCTCGGCCTCCCTCCTGTAGTATTTCCGGATCCGGAGGGCGACGTTGGCCGAATTGGCGATGTAGCGGTCGACCCGGGACGCGGACGACTCGTCCCAGAGGCGCAAAACGTGGACGAGCAGCGGAATGACGGGCCGGGCCAGGACCGAGAGCTTGTCGGGACCGAAATAATCGTGATACTGGCCCCAGGCGTACCGGACGGGCGCGTGGATATAGGAGACATGGACGGCGTCCGGCCTGGTGATGACGCCCTTGGCGACGCAGTGGGAGCGCGATACGACCAGGTCGAAGTCCCGGAGGTCGAAGAGCTCGGCGGCCACGGGAAACAAGGGCAGGTACCAGCGGTAATGTTTCTTCAGTAAGGGAAAGCCCTGGAGGAAGCTCGTCCGGATAACCCTGCCTTCGATGGCGGGCGCCTGGCTGCCGGGAATATGGAACAGCGTGTAGATGGGCGCCTCGGGGAAGATCTCGGCCAGGACTTCGAGGACCTTTTCGCCCCCGCGCTGACCGGTCAGCCAATCATGGACTAGGGCAACCTTCGGTGTTTTCATGGGGATAGTCTGCGGCTCTTTAGGGTCTGTTTTATCACAGGCAGAAGCCGTTTTCAAGCGAACCCCTTTCTCTTGAAAAGCTCGAGGTAGAGGGCTTGGGTTTCGGCGATCATCCGGGGCCGCGAAAAGGCGCGAGGGATCTCGATCCGAGCCCTCTCCCCCAGTTTTCGGCCCAGGGCCCTGTCTTCGAGGATACGCAGCACGGCGCCGGCCAGGGCTACGGCGTCCCCGGCCGGAACGAGAAGCCCCGTCCCGCCGTCCCTGACGACTTCCCGAACGCCCTCGATGTCGGCGGCGACGATGGGCTTGGCCAAGCCGGCCGCCTCGATCAGGACCAGGGGAAGGCCTTCCCAGAGGGAGGGAAGGACGAAGATGTCGAACAGGGCAAGCAGCTCGTTCGCGTCGGACCGCTCGCCGAGCAGGCGGACGGCCCGGTCGAAACCGCGCTCCCGGACCATCCGGCTCAACGAGGCCTCGAGCGGGCCGCTTCCGGCCACCAGGAAGCGCGTCCGCGGAAAGCATTCCAGGATTCGGCCGGCCGCTTCGATGAGATAGGCGATGCCTTTTTGGCGGTGAAGCCGGGAGACGGCGCCGACGACTATTTCGTCCGGATCGATCCCAAGCTCCTTCCGCAGCGCTTCAAGCCGCCAGGGGGAAGGTTCCGGGAGGATATCGACTCCGTTCCTGATCAGCCGGATCCGGTAGGCCGGGGCCAGCCGCAGCGACCTCGCCCGGACCAGGTCCGCTTCGGAGACGAAGACGACGGCGTCGGTCGTCCGCCCCAGCCGCCTCTCGAGCCCGATCAAAACGCGCTTGAGGATCGGATTCCGGTAATGGAGATAGTGGATGCCGTGGACGGAATGGACGACGACCGGCGTCTTGGCCCGCCGCGCCGCCCAGCGGCCGTAGAGGCCCGCGACGCCGCCGTGGGTATGAAGGACGTCGATGGCCTGCCGTCTGAGGATGTCCGCGACATCCCGGACCGTCCGTAAGCCCGAGGTCTTACCGAGCGGAACGGCAAAATGGGGAATGGACGCCTTCCCGAGCTCTTCGACGAGCGGGCCCCCGGCCCGGGAGCAGGCCGCGACCGCGAACTTCTCCCTGTCGAGCCCCCGGGCGATCGAGAGAAGGACCATCTGTCCGCCGCCCAGGAAGGGGCGGTCGATCATTTGCAGGACCTTGATCGTCCTCATCGCCCACCCCCCTTTTTGAGAAGATCGAGGAATCGCGACGGATCCGGCTCTCCCGGCTCAGTACGGCCCGCCTTTAAAGCCATGCCCCGGAATACGAGACTCAAGTAAGAACGAAGCAGGGCTTGTGAAAAGCGGGAGTTATGCTTCCGATAATAGTAGAGTTGACTGGCCCTGTAGGCAAGCCGCCTCCGGAGCCGTTGCGGAGAGGTCGTGACCCCGCCCTTATGGTATGCCTGAACCGCCGGCAGAAAGACGACGTCCCAGCCGGCCTCCCCGACCCGGCGGCAGAGGTCGATGTCCTCGAAATAGAGGAAGAAGCCTTCGTCGAAGAGACCGGCCGCCTCGAGGGCCTCCCGGCGCGCCAGGAGACCGGCGCCGCTGACCCAGACGACCTTGCGGCGCGCCCTGTCTTTTCTCAGCCGTTTGGCCCAATACCGGTTCAAGATCGCTTTCTTGAGGAGTTCGTCGAAGAAGCCGACCCGGCCGCCGAACGAGACCTGGAAACGGCCGTTTTCGTCGTGCAGGGCCGGCCCCACGATTCCCGTCCGCGGATTCAGGCGGAACTCGTCGAGGAGGGCCGGGAGGGTTCCTTCGAGGAGGGCGGCGTCCGTGTTCAGGCAAAGGACGAATTCGCCCCGGCTTTGGCGGATGGCGAGGTTGTTGGCCTTGGCGAAACCGAGATTCTCAGGGCTCCGGATGAGGCGGACGGAGGGAAAGCGCCGCGCGACCTCCTCCGGGCTTCCGTCCGAGGAGGCGTTGTCGACGACAAAAACTTCGGCCGGAAACCCCTTCGCGCCGTCGAGGATGGAGGACAGGCAGCGGCCGATGTTCGCGCCGTCGTTGAAGTTGACGACGATCGCGGACAGGACGGGCCGCTCGGAGGCGGATTTCTCAGCCAAGGGCGGCCTCCAGGACGGACTCGACTTTTCGGACCTGGGCATCCAGGCTGAAACGTTCCCTGGCCGTTTTCCGCCCGCGCTCGGCGGCTGCCCTCGATAGGAGGGGGTGGTCGAGGACATGGACGATCCCGGCGGCAATCGTCTCGGGCCGGCCGGAATCGACCAGCCAGCCTGTTTTGCCATGCTCCACGATTTCGCCGATGCCCCCGCCTTCGACGGCCAGGACGGGGACGCCGAGGGCCTGAGCTTCGAGCGCCGTCCGGCCGAAGGATTCCCTTCCCGAGCCGACGATGACGAGGTCCATGGCCGAGTAGATGGAATGGAGGTCGTCTTGGTATCCGGCGAAGACGACGGCCTCATCCAGCGAACGTTCGCGGATCAGGCGGCGCAGCTTTCGAACGTACCGGGTTTTCGGCTCGGCGCCCACGATGAGGAGCTTGAGATCAGGGTGCCGCGAACGAAGGGACGCCGCGGCCAGGACGATTTCCCGCTGGCCTTTGTCCTCGCAGACTTTTCCGACGACGCCGCAGAGAAAATCCTTGTCGCCGACGCCCCGGCGCCTCCGGACGGCTGTCCGATCCGCCGCGGCCGGCCTATCGGCCCACTCCGGTATCCCGTTGTAAACAATTGAGATATGATCGCTTTCCGGAAACGCGCGCCGGGTGGCCTCGGAGTTGACAAGGACCGCCGCCGAGGATCCGACGATGAAGTCCCGGAGCCAGCGCCGGCCGAGAAGACAAGCGAGATGGGGACGCGGCCGGCCGAGAAGCTCGTGGATCATCCAGACATGGGGGACGCGGGCCGTCCGGGCGGCCCAAGCTCCGCTCAAGCTGGCGGCCGAGTTGGTGAAGACAAGGCCGATTCCTCGCTCCCGGAGATAGACCGTCAGACTGCGGACTCCCCTGACGTTCCAAATCCAGGCGGCCGGTTGTTTCCAGATCCGGGCAGC
>JALHUR010000138.1 GCA_022867325.1 Candidatus Aminicenantota bacterium
CTATCCTTCGCCCTTGCCTTTCTTTCTTCATTGTCTTAGCAGGTCATCTATCCTAACCAGTCGATAGTCTCTTTCATGGAGCTCGTCCAGGAGATCGCCGAGGCGGAGATAGAACTTGTCGGTCCGCTTCGGATCGGTTCCGATGTGGATGAGCATGATGAAGCCGTTGAAGCCGTCCGGGTCCCGCCGTTCGTAAGCCCAGATCCGGTCCCAGATCGTTTGCGAAGACAGGTACTCGGGCATGTCCGGCGTCGTGTAGTCCGCGTTCGAGGACGTGCCTGGTGTGAAATTAAAAAGGACCAGGCCGAGCGCCCGCGACCAATCCACGATGTCCTTGTTGTACCATTCGTAGGGCGGGATGAAGAGGGGAGCGTCCTCCCCGCGGATTCCGAATTCCTCCATGACCTTGGTATTGGCCAGGATGTCGGCGCTGAATTCGTCCCGCGTCACGAACGTATTGGAGCGATCATCCCAGTCGCAGTAAAGAAGATGTTTGTCGGAGTGGGGACCCAGGTTGTGGCCGTCGGCGACAAGGCCGCGGATGAGGTCTTTCTTTTCAGGGGACCGGTAGAAATCGCCGGTGAAGAAAAAGCCGGCTTTGACGCCCTTGTCCTTGAGGACGGCCCGGATAGGAGAGCCGCCGTCGGCGAAATCGTCGCCGGTGAAGATGAGGGCCATTTCTTTACGGTCCGTCCGGCCGCGGATGATTCCGCCCTCGTCACAGCGGTAGACGGCGCAGGGGTCCTGAAGAACGCTTTCCGTCCGGACTTGGCCGCGGCCCGCTCCCATCATCCCCGCCAATAAAACTAGGGCCAGACACAGCTTCCCGAAGGCTAGCCCGCACCCTTTCTTCATTTCAGGGCGTCGAAGTAAAGGGCGGCCGCGCCCAGGATGGCGATGTGCTCGGTCTTCGATACGGCCATCTTGATGTTGCGGGCCGTGATCGAATAGGGGAAATCGCGGACGGAGGCTTCGAGGCTGTCCTTGAAGAAGGGGTAGGCCCTGCTGACCGAGCCGCCGAAGACGATGATCTCCGGGTCGACGGCGAACAGAATGGCCTTGACGGCTTCGCCCAAATGGGTCCCGAACTCCTCGAAGACGGCCCGGGCCGCCTTGTCGCCGCCCAGGGCCCGCTTGTGGAGTTCCCGGCCCGATGTCCCGTGGACAGCCTTGAAGAACCGGCCGCAGGCGGAATCCTCGAAGGTCTTGTCCCGGTAGGGAAGCATCCCGAATTCGCCCGCCCCGCAGTTGGCCCCGGCGTAGAGGCGGCCGTTGGCGATGACGCCGGCCCCCAGCCCGGTCCCGACGATGAGGCCCACGATGTGCTCGTAGCCGCGGGCCTCTCCGAAATAGGCCTCTCCGACCGCGAAGCAGTTGGCGTCGTTGTTGATGTAAGCCGGGACGCCGTAGCGTCTTTCGAGGAGGGCCTTGAGCGGGACCTCCTTCCAGGCCGGGATGTTCTGGACGTCGTAGAGGACGCCCGTCTTGAGGTCCACGACGCTCGGGACGCCGACCCCGATTCCCAGGACGCCGGGCCGGACGACCCGGTCGACAAGGCCGAAGAAAGCTTCGAGAACTTCCTCCTGGGAACGATCGCTCGGGATGGCCGTCGCCGCGACCTCCCCGAGCCGATCTTGTTCGACGAGGCCGGCCCGGACGTTCGTCCCGCCCAGATCGATCCCGACGACGGCCATGGCGCCCCCTTCCGCCTCAGCCCGCCTGCTTGGAGCGGATCGTCTTATTGGTGATGAGAGGCTTGGCCCAGATTCCGATGCTCAAGATGTAGGCCAGGGTCAGGTAGAGCACGAACATGCCGGCCCTCAGCCCGATCCGGTCGCCCAGCCAGCCGATGACAAGGGGGATCACGGCGCCGCCCACGATCCCCGTGACGAGGATGCCCGAGAACGAGCCGTGGTGGCTGTCGAGGGAATTCAGGGCCAGCGAGAAGATGATGGACCACATGACGGAGGCGCAGAAGCCCATGAGCGGAAAAGCGTAAAGGGCGACCTGGCCCGGGCCGAACAGGGCCGCGCTCAGGCAGACGACGGCGGCCGCGGCGAACCAGACCAGGATCTTGCGGCTGTCCCAGAGCTTAAGGAGGAGGAGACCCAGCAGGCAGCCGGCCGTCATCATCCCCCAGAACCAGGAGACCGTCTTGGCGCCGCTGAGCTGCGGATCGAATCCGTGGTAGGTCTTGAGGAACTGGGAGATCCAGTTGGCGACCCCCTGCTCGGTCCCGACGTAGGCGAAGATCCCCAGGAAGTAAAGAATGACGATCTTCTTTCCGAACAGCATCTTATGGGTGGCCCAGGCGCCGGCCCGCTCCTCCTCCGTCCTCTCGACCTTGGGGAAGCGGACGAGGAGGACGAGAAAGATCATGACCAGGGTCACCGCCGCGAACACCCAGTAGAGCGAGACCCAGGGCAACTCCTTGGGAGTCAGCTTGGCCAGGGTACGGACGATAAAGGGCGCCTGTCCGCTCTCGTTCCTGAGATGGGAGACGAGGTAGCTGAAGACGAGGGGGCTGAGGAACGAGGCGCCGCCGAAGATGAGCTGGGCCATGACGGAATTGAAGGCGAAATGCTCCTCGCCGCCCGAGACGCGGAGCAGGGGGTTGATGGCGACCTGGAGGGTGGCCATCCCGGTCCCGATCAGGAACAGGGACAGGATCGCCACCGAATAGCTCGGGAGGAGGGAGAACAGGAGGGCCCCCAGGCAGGCGACGACGAAGGCCGCGGCCATGACCGGTTTCTCCTTGTACTTTTCGACCAGGATCCCCGACGGGATGGACATGACGCCGTAGGCGATGAAAAAAGCGAAGGGGAGGAGGGCGACCATGGTCAGGTTGAGATTGAAGCTCTTGATGATGTCGGGGACGAGCGGCCCGATGATGTTGGTCAGAAAGGAAATGACGAAGAAGACGATGAAGACGAGAACGACCATGAGCAGGCTGCGTTGTTTCATGGGATCATCCTTTGGCCCGGACGGCGTTCCAGCCGCCGATCTTGAGAACGGGATCCTCGCCATCGAGGCGTTCGGGGTCGAAGGCGGCCCGGACGGTCCGCGTTTCGCCCGGGAGCAGGGTCAGGTAGTTGTCGTCCCAGAAGACGGGCGCCGCGGGATCGCCGGAGCGGTCCTTGACGATCATGAGCTCGATCATGAAGGCGGGAGCCGTCGACGTGTTGCTGAGCGTCGCCTCGAGCTCCATGCGGCCGGCCGCGTAGTTCCAGCGCTCTTGGCAGCCGACCGCGACGGCCGGCAGGGAGGCCAATCCGGCCAGGTCCGAGAAATCCTTGATGGGCGTCACGTACCAAGTCGCGTTGGCGTCGTCGAGGACGTCGGGTTTAGTGGATAAAACGTAAAGGTTGTCCGTGATCAAGCCGCCTTTCTCGTCGCGGAGGCGGAGGTCCAGGAAGTAGGCCCCGCTCACTTCCTCGGAGGCGGGCGGGACGAGCAGGCTTTTCTTTTCGTCGCGCCCCAATTCGACCGGGAACTCTTTCGAATATCGGACCGCCCCGTCGAGGCCGAGGACCTGGACCGAAGCCCGGACGGGGCCCGAGGGCCGGGCCGCGTTGTTGGTGACGAGGACTTCCTTTGTCCCATGGTCGTAGAGGATGTGAAGCGGCTCGCAGGCTTTGCGGGCGCCGAAGAAAGCCCCGTTCGGGAGGAGGAAATAGTCGAAGAGCTGCCACCAGAGCTTGGGCCAAGCCGAGTTGTACATCCACTGGATGATCCCGGTCGCGACGGGCCGCCGGGCGACGAAGGCCTCGAACATCCCCCGCATGGCCTCATAGTTCATGAACTGGGCCTTGCGGAGATAATCGGTGAGATCGCGGGACGGCCCCAAGCGCTTGTCCATAGCTTCGTTGTAGCGGTCGAGGTTGTTGAATTCGCCCCGGCAGCAGTGGAAGTACCACAAGTCGTTGATGGGCCAGAGTTTATCGGCAGGGATCATCTTGCGCAGGCTCTCCAGCGGCGGGACTTGGGGGCCGGGCCCGGTTTCGGTGTTGAACCCGAACGCGCCGCCCTCCTTGGTGTTGACGAACCAGTAGATGGGCGGGACGTAGTCGTAGGGTCCGTTCATCTTGACGCCCGACTTGCCGCTGACCGGAGAGACCTTGGTCCCGGTCGAATTCAAGACGGGGCGGGTCGGGTCATCCTCGGCCAGGATGGCCCGGTAGGCCTTCTCCAGCTCCGGCTTGGGTACGAGGTCGCTCGCCATCGCCCAGACGAAGATGCTCGGATGGTTGCGGAGCCAGCGGACCTGATCGCGCCAGGAGCGAGCCGCCGTGTCGATATCCTCGGGAGTCAGGATGCCGCCGTAGGTTTCATCGGTCGGCTTCCCGAAGTAATTCTCCCATTCCCAGAGGCAGCTGATGCCGGCCAGGACGAGAATGCCCGTTTCGTCGCACAGGTCGTAGAATTCGGGCCCCGTCCCCCAGAAGCCCTCGACGCGGAGCGCGTTGAGGTTCATCCAGCGGGCGTACTCGACCTGGGCCCTGACCCAGTCCGAGGGATTATCGAGCAGGAGGTCGTCCGTCCAGCCGCCGCCCCGGACCAGGATCTTCCGCCCGTTGAGAATGTAGCCGCGGTGGCCCTGCTCGTTGAGATAGTCCGCGACCTCCCTGATTCCGAATCGGGTCGAGGCGTTATCCGAGGCCCGGCCGCCGAGCTTGACTTCGAGCGTCAGGTCGTAAAGCTCGGGCGTCCCCAGATCGTGGGTCCACCAGAGGCGGGGATTGCGGATGACGAGCTTGGAATGGGCGGCCGGCCTGAACTCGACCGTCCTCGTTTGCTTGGCGGCCAAGGTTACGGGTTGCGAGAAGACGATTTCGCCGATCCGGCCTTCAAGGACGCACGCCCGAGCTTGGCCGGCCTTGTTTTCGACCTCGGCTGAGACCGTCAGCCGCGCCTCTTTCAGCGTCTTGAGGTCGAGCTTGGTCTTGACGAAGGGAAAGCGGACGGCGACATCGCCGGTTCTCCGGACGCGGACCGGCCGCCACAGCCCCAGGTTGCCGTCGGGCGGGCGTGGGTTCCAGTCCACGAATCCCATGGTCAGGGCGCCCGGCCCGGCCGGGAAGACCTCGACGGCCAAGGCGTTCGAGCCGTTCAACTTGACCGTGCCGCTGACATCGATCCGGAAGCGACGGAACGCCCCGTAGACATCGCGGGCGTCGGCGATCTTCGTCCCGTTGAGCCAGACGTTGGCGCTGTAGTTGATGCCGTCGAACTCGAGCTCGACGGCGTCCCGGCCCGCGGCCGGGGGACAGAGGAACTCGGTCCGGTACCACCAGGAGACCTTGAAGGCCTCGGTGGGCAGCCGTTTGAGTCTATCGGCGAAATAGATGTCTTTATAGACCTTGTTCTTGACCAGGGCGGCCAGGACAGTCGTCGGAACCCGGGCCGGAGACCAGCCCGAGAGCGAGGCGCCGGGCCGCGAGATCTCCTCCCCGCCGGCCTTGAGGTTGGCCGATGATTGGAGGTACCAGCCGTCTTTGAGGTCAAGGACGGAGTCCGGCCCAGCCGGGGCGGCCGCGAGCGGGAGGGCGATCCAGGCTAAAACCGCGAAGATCACAAGAAGCGCTTTTTTCATGTTTCTCCTTGCGTCCCGGGAGACTGTTTCAAGCATCTTCGATTATATCGGCGGATGCCGACGCTGACAAGCTGTATCCTGAACATTAAAGATCAGGATGACGCATTTTTAGAGTAGCCTCGGTTGAACAACGGACGTAGGAATAATACTGTGCATTAGGTCCCAGTGGCTTACTTATTGCTTGCACCCCAAGATGGCTTTTCAATGGCCGCTTCGAGAGCTTCTTTATGTTTTGACAAACCGGAAAGCAACTCGAATTTGAAAGTTAATAAGGCATAGCGATCGCAGGTCTTGTCTTTATGCTTTAGCAGCGCGTCATTCAAAATCTTAAAAGCATCCTCAATTTTGCCCTGATCCTTAAGGCTCAAAGCTTCCGCTAAGATGGCACTGACCTCAGGGCTGGTTTCCTCTTTTAAAACGACTCCAGCCTGCGGGTTGGCTGCCTCCTGCGCCACGCATAATGGCGCAGCTGCAGATTATTATCAAAGCAAAAAGCGCTATAGGCCGCATGGGAGCTCTCCTCAATTTCTTCATCTCCTAAAATAATACAGAAAAGCGCCGGAAAAGGTTGCACGGACAGGCATCAATCTATTCATACTCCTCGTTTTCCTAGGCCGCCATCAGGATCCGGAGAGTTCAAAAGGCTATTTCAGTTCCGCGATCTCAACGTAACCGTAGCTTTCGCACAACTTCCATTTCCCGCTCATGTACTTCTGCACGTTGGCGATGACGTGGCGGTCCGCCCACTCCTGGGGAAAAGGCGCCTCCCTATTGCCGCGGCTGAACTCCTTGGCGTAGCTGATATAGGCGGCAAGCCGCGTCTGGTCGTCCACCAGGATCAAATGGGCTTTCGGTTCTCGGTCGTGCAACGCCTGGGCCGCGGCGATCAGCCCTTCTCGAGTGAGCCCGGAGGGGATCAAATAGTACGTGAAAGAGATCCCTCTGACCGTATAACTGTCCAGACGAAGAGGGCCTGACTCGGGCCCTTTCGCCATCACATCGGCCTCTGCCTGTTGACCTGCGTCTTTAGCACTCCCGCATGAGGGACACGAGAAGCCGCTGACGAGGAGCAAAATGCAATAGAGAGACGGACTCCCGAGCCGCGCAGGCCGCAGGATCCAAACTCCAAGAGGCGCTTTTCGCGTCGGAAGCCTTTTGAATGGGATGTCCTGAGGTTGGATCGAGTGCATGGCTCGCGAAGTGAATTTAGCCATAGGGGCTGATCAAAGTCAAATCCTCGACTCCCCGGCCTGAAGGCCGCGCTCATAGGCCGCTTCCGGCTTAGTATGAGTGTTGAAAAGCGGCGTAGCTTCGGCGAAAGGATCAAATCCTCGACTCTCGGCGTCTTCGCCTGTGCTCATATTGAGCTCGGGGGGGCGACCGGAAGCTGTCCTTGGTGCCCGATGAGCGTGCGTGCAATTCTATGCACTTTGTATGAAAGTGTAGGTTTGACCCCAAATAAACCTGCGGGGGCCGCGCGGCCCGTGTTGACCCGCCGGCGATTCCTACCGGTGGCGGACCACCGCCTCCGCCTCATATGCCCCTATATCGAACCTCGCCGTGCCGTCGCCATCACCGTCCTTCGGCCGCGCCTTCCCGTCGTAGTCGAATCCGGGCGCCTTCAGGGAGGATCCGCGGTCGATCGCCGGCGATCCTACGCCGAGGTGGAAATCGCCCTTTGCGGGCTTGGCCAGCAGCGGGTCGGCCTCGATGTAATCGGTTCCGCGGACCTCACCTTCATCCCCCATGAACCGATTGATGAGGTTGTGATCCACCATGACGGCCTTGTTGTACAGCGACGCCGCAACGGCGATTTGAAACGCCGAGTTCTCGCTGCAAATGTTGTTCCTGATGATGCAGCCGGACCGGACGTCGGGGTTCTGGCAGGTGATTCCCCCTCCCCAATGAGTCCCGTTCTTCCAGAGGGTGTTGTTGATGATTTCGATGCGCCGCATCGGACGCGACGCCGCCGCCCCGTAGTCCGAGACCTCGATCCCCACAAACGGGTTCAGATAGAGGATGTTGTTGTAGATGCGGATGTCCTCGAGCAGCCCCCCCATCTCCGATGCCACCGAGATGCCGCAGCCATCGTTGTCTTGCACGTCGTGAACCACGTTGCCGTAGATCTCGATATGGTGCGTGCGCCGCTCCCAGGCGTCCACGTAGATCCCGACGTCCGAAGTGTGGTGGACCTTGTTCCGGAAGACCTTGCCGTACGAGGAGCCGTCCTTGATGCAGATGCCCTCCTTGTCGGGGGTGTGATGGACGCGATTGTTCCTGACCTCGAACCTGGTTGTCTGGGCGACCGAGATAGCTTCCTGCTGACCGCCGGCACACGCATTCGACACATCGTTGCCGTCGACAACGACGTTCGAACAGGTCCAGATGCCGATCCCGCAGGATACGGTCTTGGTCGTGACGTTCTTCTGGATCGTGATGTACTTCGAGCTGTCGGCATTGATACCGTAGTAAGCGGAGTTCACGACCTTCAGGCCGGAGACCGTGATGTACTTCCTTCCCTCGATATGGAACAGCCCAACGTACTCGGGGACGGCAATTCCCTTTCCGTCAATCGTGGCCGTCTCCCCGGGATAGGACGCGTAGGTGATCAGGCGGCTCGGACCCGTCCCGGAGTTCTTTGGAGTCACCCTCTCCTTGTAGGTGCCCTTCCTGATATAGACCGTGTCCCCGGCGATCAGAGTGTCGGCTGCCTTCTGGATCGTGCGCCACGGACTCGTCCGAGTTCCCGGATTGGAGTCGTTCCCGGTCGTGGCCGCGTAGTAGACCGTGCCATAAGAGCGCGCCGCACAGGGCGAGACGAAGGCCGATAGATGACACGCACTTAGAACCAGTGCGATCGGCAGGATCTTGCTTCTCATGTTCCTCCTCCCGGCGGGTCGGTAGCGCTTCGGCCCCATGAGCCGCTCCAGAATCCTCTGATGAATAAGAATTTGCTTTTTTCCGCGGCGCGGTGAATGGCCGCTCCGTTCGATAAATCTCCCCTCCTGATCATGATGGAATACTATCGCCGGCCGGGCGGCGATGTCAAGCACCCCTCGGGGCGGCCCCGAAGAGGTTCTTTGGGGGAAAAACCCTCCCGCACCGGCCGAACGATCACAGACTCCCGCTCCCCATGATTTCGGAAGCTTAGAAATATTCCCCTCTACCCTCGACCGCACTCATGGAGCCGCTAACACGTTTCCATGAGTACAGGCCGAAGCGGCCGCCTCGAGCGCGACCTGCTCGAAGACATGGGAGGGCGGCCCTCATGGAAGCCATGAGGACTGCAAGGCGGGGGCCTGTCACCTGCCCCTTGTCGGGGATATGGGAAGTGACCCGGGCGATAAACTCCAGATAATCCATCGTCTCCTGCTCGGCGCCCTTCTCGCCATACCGGTAACCAACTTTTCCCCCGGATTCCAGGAAGAAGAGGCGCTCAAGATGGGGGTGGAGATTCATCCGGTCCCCGAAGGTCTGGATGGCCGCGATGACGTCCAGAAGGAGCGATTCCCGCATCCACTCCCCCCATTCCTCGATCCGCTTGGCGTGACACGAGGGGCAGAAGCCCCGGGTCCGGCAGGAGAACATGACGAGCCGTTCCTCCCTGCAGTCGGGACACCTGATCCGGCTGAACCCGCAGCGGGGATTGCCGCAGTCAAGATACCGCTCGACCACCTCCTTGACGATCGGCCGGAGAAAGCCATACTCCTTCTCGAAACGGCCCTCGTATTCGGCCAGGAAGCGCTCGAAGTAATGGAAAAGCACCTGATTGTAGGCGGCAATAAAAAGGGAACCGAATCCGGCGATGATGGAGTCGGAGGGGGTATTATCTTGAGCCCGGCCTCGATCTGAAGTTCATCGCTTCTTCCCGGAACGCCCGCTACAATGACCTTCCTAACTTGTCTGCGGGAGGCCCGGGATGGTCCAGCGATGTCGGTTTTGTGGGCGGTATTATCGGCCTGATCCGAGAGTCGGGGAGCGGCAGAAGGCTTGTCGCCGGGAGTCCTGCCGGAAAGCGCGGAAGATCCTGGCCCAACACCGCTGGACCGAGAGGAATCCGGGCTACTTCCGCGGCCGATACCCCTACGTCAAGGCGTGGCGGGCCCGGCGGGCGGCCCGGCAGATGATACAAGACAAGAGACCTCCGCGGAAGCCCGTCTACAAGCTGCTGTTCCTGATCCCGGGCGGGCTGTCCCCGGACGTGATACAAGACGAGATCCTGTTCCGGCGCATTGATAATGCTATATTTACAGCCACTGGAGCCGGTTCATGATACAAGACGCGATGGACGGAGGGCGCCCCGGGACTTATCTTGAGGGTGATGGACGAGACGCTTCGGATCGAGGTTCGGCGGCTCCGGGAGGTCGAGGGCTTGACCATGCGCCAGATCGCCGCGAAGCTGCGGATGGGACGCAAGACCGTCTCGCGGATCCTGGGCGGCGAGCCGAAGCCCAGGCGGAAGCCCTTGATGATCGCGCCCTACGAGCGGCTGATCGCCGAATGGTACCAGGCGACGCCTGCGCTCATGGCGATCCAGGTTCTCCACCGCCTCCGCGGCTACGGATACACGGGCGGCTACGGGGCGGTCAAGCAGGCGACGATGGGGTTCCGGAAGAAACGGAAGGCCGCGTTCTTCGAGCTTGCGTTTCTGCCCGGGGAGGAAGCCCAGGTCGACTGGATGGAATGGAAGATCGGCGAGGCGGCCGTCTACGGGTTCGTCTATATCCTGGCCTGGTCGCGGTATGCGGTCGTCTGTTTCTACCCACGCCATACGCTGGAGTTCTTCCTCGACGGCCATATCCGGGCGTTCCACGAGATCGGCGGGGTCGCCCATCGCCATCGCTACGACAACCTCAAGAGTGTCGTCATTCGAAGGACTCCGGAGGTTCAGTTCAACCCGGCGTTCTTGGACTTTGCTCGTCATTATGGATTTTCGATCCATGCCTGCAATGTCGCCCGGGCCAATGAGAAGGGCCGGGTCGAACGGATCATCCGCGACTGCAAGGGATTCCTCCGGGTGACCCCCATCACAAGTCTTCTGGAGCTCAACGCCCGGGTCTTCGCCTGGCAACGGGAGCGGAACCTGCGGGTCCATCGGACCACCCAGCGGCCGCCGGCCGAGATGCTCCGGGAGGAGAAGCTGCGGCCGTTGCCCCGGATCGACGCCCGGCCCTACCGCCGCGTCCCGGCGGCTGTCTCCAAGACCGCCTTCGTCGAGTTCGACACCAACCGCTACTCGGTGCCGACGGCCTACGCCGGCCTCGCCGCCGAGATCCTGGCTCTGCCCGATACGGTCGAGGTCCTCGTCCAAGGGAAGCGTGTGGCCGGCCACCCCAGGATATTCACAAAACACGACAAGTCGGAACTTCCGGCCCACCGGGAAGGGCTTCTTCTGCGCTCGCCCCGCGCCAAGTTCGAGCGGATCTACAACCTGATGGCCGGACTGGGTCCGGAGATCAAGGCCTTCCTGGAGAACACCCGGGCCGAGGGCGAGGACGCCGTCCAGGCCGCCTACGTCCTGTTCCGGTTGCTGCGGGGTCTCTCGAAAGAGACGTTGCTCTCGGCCGTCCGCGAGGCCAACGCCCTCAAGGTCTACAAGATCAAGTACGTCCACAGTCTTCTCGAACGCGCCGGAGCCAAGGAGCCGCCCACGGTCCGGCCCCAGGACGAGCGCCTGCTCGAGATCGCCTACGAAGCCCGGAGGCTCGATGACTACGATGACCTTATCTGAGCTCTGGAAAGAGTTCCGGCTGCTTCAGAGCGCCGAGGCCTTGTCCGAGGCCGAACGGACGCTGATCGAACGGTTCCTCCGCGAAGAACACCGGGCCCGGGAGCGCCGCCGGATCGAGTGTCTGCTGAAGACGTCCGGCATCGGCCGGCCCAAGCTCCTCGACGACTTCGACTGGGCGTTCAACCCCAAGATCCCCCGCGACAAGATCCTGGAGTACCTCCAGACGGAGTTCTTGAAGAAGCCGTCCAACCTCGTTTTGATCGGTGCGGCCGGAGTCGGGAAGACCCATCTCGCGACCGCCCTCTGCCATCAGGCCGTCCTCCAGGGCCACCAGACCCTCTTCCTCAGCCTCTTCGACTTCACCGCGAAACTGGCCAAGGCCAAAAACCCTTACACCCTGATCGAGTACTATGCCAAGGCGCCGCTCCTGTGTCTGGACGAGCTCGGCTATGTCGTCCCGTCCAGGGAGCAAGCCGACGCGTTCTTCCAGATCATCTCCAAACGAACCGAGGTCCGGACGACCATCGTCACGACCAACCTCATCCCCTCCCAGTGGGGCAAGATCTTCGACTCGGTCACCGCCCCGGCCTTGCCAGGACCGGGACTGGGAAGCCCGGCCTCGGCCATCCTCGACCGGCTCAGCCTCAACGGCCGGTTCATCATCTGCGAGGGGAGGTCCTATCGGAGCAAAAAGTGAGTCCCGACGTCAACGAGAACCCTAGGCCGCGGCCCCCGAACAAGAAAATGCGGAGAACTCCGCTTTAAGCGTTTTTCGCTCGACGCCACCGCTGCCGCTTTTGGCTCCCTTCTGATCGCCGCCTACAGAAGTTGAAGGAGACCAAGAAAGCCATCTCTCGGGCTTTGGGGCTCAGTGTTCAGACGGTCCGCAAAGTCCTGCGTCAGAGCACACCTTTGGTTTATAGGCGAAGGACAAGCCCAGAGGAG
>JALHUR010000139.1 GCA_022867325.1 Candidatus Aminicenantota bacterium
CAACGAGAAGCACCCACAGGAAGAAACTTTCGACATTAGCGAGTTCACCGACATCACGATGCGCCCGATCAGGTGGCTCTGGTATCCCATCGCGCCAGTCGGCATGGTGGGGACGGTGCTGGGTGAGCCGGGGATCGGAAAAACCTTCCTCCTGGCCGACCTCGCCGCGAGGGTTTCCAGCGGCCGCCCGCTGCCCGTCTATCGGAAACCTACCGATCAAGTTGTCCACGGCTGGGTGATCTATATCACCTCGGAAGGCGTGCCCGACCAAATTCTTAAACCTCGCCTCTATGCCGCCGGCGCGGACATGGCGAACATCACTCTTATCAAAGGCATCATGACAAAGGAAGGCGATTATGATCTCCTCGATATCCGGCATCACCTGGTCCCGCTTGTGGGTCGTATCAAACGGGATAACCGGAAATGCGTCCTCACCATCATCGACCCGATAGCTTCATTCGTCAGCGGCAAGACAAACCTCAACGACTCAGCCCAGACCCGGCACGCCCTCGATGCCGTCGCCCGCTTCGCCGAGAACGCGGATGTCGCCGTCCTGGTCGCCATTCACCCCAACAAAGACGAGTCGCTAAAGCTCATGAGCCGTGCTTCCGGGAGTATCCAGATGTCCGCGGCCGTTAAGACCGCCTGGGTCGTCGCCGATCCAAAAGAGGACGACCCGCAAAATATGCGTTACTTCAGCCCCTACAAAATAGCCACTGTGCCGTTCAATAAGAAAGAAGCCCTGCCATTCTTCCTGGAACCAGCCGACTTCAAGCACGACGAGAAGACTATCGAAATGGCTAACCTCCGCTGGTCTGCGGAAACCGTCATCTGCGACATCGAGAAGATCATCAGCCCTCGAGCCAACGAAGCGGGCGTAAACCAGACCGCCAAGGCGTGCGCCATGCTCAAGGATGCCCTGAAGAACGGCCCCAGGTTCTCAGACGAGCTCTTCGCCCTGGCCAAAAGCCTGGGCATCGGCGATAGGCCCCTGTACGCCGCAAAAGCAAAGTTGGCCATCAAAGCATCCCCCGAACACTTCTCGGGAAAATGGAAGTGGATACCGCCCGACACATGGCCGGAGGGAGAGGGGAATGTCAGAGAGTAGGTATATGTTAACTATGGTTAATACTGGTGAACACTGGTCAACTCTACACTTACCAGACTTCACCATAGTTCACCAGTGTTTACATAGAGGGACACTGACTGCGAAGACTGGGAGCCACCTCCGGGAAGGTGCCAAGGAAATGTCCAAGATGCCCGCGATAGACATCACCCTTTTTACCTGCCCGATGCCTCACGCTCCGCCAGGGGAGGCTGCGAGAGACGTCCGCCCCTTTGCCCTCTCCATGCCTCAGGGTAGCCGCCGGCCATCCGCGAGCGCCTGCATAGAGGCGGACGTAGTTGACATACCGGTCATTATGCGACACGGTTTTCAAGCTATTGAAAAGACAGGAGTTACAGACATGAAAAAACGGGAAATTCCAAACAGGCAAGAAACTGCCTCGTTTTCCCCTTGTTTTTGGTATTCATCCCAATATGGCACAAAAAACGTGCCTTTTCGCTCGTTCGATGGAAAAAACAGGGCAAAAACAGCGTCTCGTATCCCGTTTATTTTGGGGTCATTGGAGGAAATATGAGTATAAGTTTGAGGAAAACTGAAGCTGAGGGCGGCAAGGACGTGAAGCCTAAACATGGCGTCTACGCCTACCTGGACAAGGGGAAGCTACCGTCTGGGCGGGCATGGAAGCGCGTCCAGGCGTTCTCGAAGCAAGGGATCATCTATAAAAACTCCGAGCGGAACAAAAGTGAGATTTACGGCGAGTTCCTGCCGCTTGTTATGCAGGGCCGGGTCGAGCTCCTGGACAATAAACAGCAGGCGGCGGAGTTCCGGCAGCTGGAGCAGCGGACAGGCCGGGGCAGCGGCAAGGATTCCATCGACCATCCGCCGGGCCTCCACGATGACACGGCGAACGCCGGAGCCGGCGGCGCCGTCGAGGCTTCGATCAGGCCGCCGAGCGCGATGATGGGGATCATCCGTTTGCCCGGCGCGAGATTCGATCAGGCGTTCGATATAAGCGGCCGGCTCATTCGGGGGTTTTGAGGAGAAAAAGTGCGGGAAGCTCTGCTCGACGTCAAGGAAGTGAGCGGGCTTCTCCATGTTCACTCGAAGACAATTTACGAATGGAAGACCTCCGGCAAGCTCCCGTTTGTTTCCGTCAACGGCCGGGTCCGGTTCGATAAAAAGCAGATAGAAGAATTCCTTGAGCGGCGCCGGGCCCGGTTCATCGACCCCTCTCCC
>JALHUR010000140.1 GCA_022867325.1 Candidatus Aminicenantota bacterium
CGAAACCGGCAAGCGGGATATGGCCGCGCTCGAGGCTTTCCTGCTCGAACACGGGCCCCGGATTCCCCGGACGACCCTCCGCTACGCCATCGAGCGATTCCCCCCTGATAAGCGCCACGAGCTCCTCCTGAAGACAAAAAAATGAAGGGCAGCTTCTTGGGCCTGGAGATCCGCAGTCGCAGTCAGGTCAGCTGAATTGTCAGCCCGCGGATTTTCCCCAGCCAGGAAAATCCGCTTAGTCCTCGGCTCGCTCCCGATGTGAGGACTATAGTCTTCACATCGGACCATGCCCGCTCGCCTCCGGATGGCTTCCTCCTCAGCTAACCTGACTGCTGATGAAACTTTCACGGAAACGGAGATGCTATCCTTTACGGGTTGCACGATTGTCCATGATACTTTTTTTTGTTATAGTGGAGCTCCTCATGCATACAGGAGGTTTCATGAAACTCAAGCTCGCCCTTATAGTCATTCTTATTTCGGCACTGGCAGGCCCGGCCTTGGCTCAAGCCCAGGCCCCGGCTCCGGAAACGCGGCTCCTTCGCTTTCCGACGGTATCCGCGGATCAGATCGCTTTCAGCTATGCCGGGGACCTCTACATCGTTCCCCTGGCCGGCGGGGTCGCCCGCAAGATCACCAGCCACCCCGGCTATGAGGCGTTCGCCCACTTTTCACCGGACGGGAAATGGATCGCCTTCACCGGCGAATACGACGGGAACCGGGAAGTCTACCTCATTCCGGCCGACGGCGGCGTTCCCAAACGGCTGACCTTCACTCCCGTCCTGACCCGGGACGACATCTCGGACCGGATGGGCCCCAACAACCTCGTCATGGGCTGGACCCACGATTCGAAAAAGGTCGTCTTCCGCTCCCGGATGAGGGAATGGAACGACTTCAACGGCCAGCTCTACCTCGTCCCGGTCGAGGGCGGAACGCCCGAGCAGCTTCCCCTGCCGCGGGGGGGCTTCTGCTCCTTCGCCCCCGACGACGGCAAGCTCGCCTATAACCGCATCTTCCGGGAGTTCCGGACCTGGAAACGCTACCGGGGCGGCATGGCCGACGACGTCTGGATCTACGATTTCAAGGCCAAAACCGTCGAGAACATCACCGACAATCCCGCCCTCGACATCATCCCGATGTGGTCGGGGAACAGAATCTATTTCCTGTCCGACCGGGACGAGGCGCGCCGGATGAACCTCTATGTCTACGACCTGGCCGCGAAAGCGACCAGGAAGTTGACGAGTTTCACGGACTTCGACATCAAGTTTCCCTCGCTCGGGCCCAAGTCGATCGTATTCGAGAACGGCGGTTTCATCCACCGTTTCGACCTGGCCGCCGAGAAAACCAGAAGGTCCCGGTCGTCATCGCCGACGATATGCTGACGGGCAGGGCCAAACTTCTCAAAGTCGGCGACCGGGTCACAAACTTTGAGATTGCGCCCGACGGCAAGCGCGCCCTCTTCGGCGCCCGGGGGGACATCTTCACCGTCCCGGCCAAATACGGCAACACCCGGAATCTGACGGCGACGCCGGGCGTCCACGAGCGCAACTCCAAGTGGTCGCCGGACGGGAAATGGATCGCTTATCTCTCGGACCGGAGCGGCGGCGACGAGGTCTGGATCATGCCCCAGGACGGCTCCGGCCCCGCTCAGCAGCTCACCACGAACGCCGATACCTACAAATATCAGATCCTCTGGTCGCCCGACAGCAAGAAAATCCTTTGGGCCGACAAGAAGCTCCGGCTCCTTTATGTCGATGTCCAGACCAAGCAGGTCGTCGAGGTCGACAAGGCCGAGCGCTGGGAGTTCAACGAGTGCGCCTGGTCGCCGGACAGCCGCTGGATCGTCTACACGCGGCCCATGCCCGAGCCGATGAACAGAATCTATCTCTATGCCCTCGACTCCAAGGCGAAGATCGAGGCGACCGACGGCTGGTACAATTCCGGGAGCCCGGCTTTCTCCTCGGACGGCAAGTACGTCGTGTTCGTTTCCGACCGCGATTACAATCCCATCTTCAGCCAGACCGAGTGGAACCATGCCTATCTCTCCATGTCCCGGGTTTATCTTTTATCGCTGGCCAAAGAGACCAAGTCGCCCTTCGAACCCAAGAGCGACGAGACGGCCGTAAAGAAGGAAGAGCCGGCCAAGGCCGGGAAGGAAGCCTCCAAGGATAAGGACAAGAAAAAAGAAGAGGCGGCCCCAGCGGTCGTTACGGTCAAGGTCGACAGCGCCGGGCTCAAGAACCGTATCATCGCCCTTCCGATCGAAGTGGCGAACTACGGACAGGTCAACGCCGTCGGCGACACGGTCTACTACCTCAAGCGGGGCGACCGCGATACGGCCCTTTCTCTCAAAATGTACAGCCTGGCCGACCTCAAGGAAACCGATTTGGGCGCGGTCGACGCCTACGAAATTTCGGCCGACCTCAAAAAGATGCTGGTCGCCAAGGACCGGAGCTACGCCATCATCGACCTGCCCAAGGGCCCGGTCAAGTTCGACGAGAAGCTCGACCTCGGCGGCCTGGAAGTCGTCCTCGACCTCCGCCAGGAATGGGCCCAGATTTTCCAGGAATGCTGGCGGCAGATGAAATATTTCTTCTACGACCCGAACATGCACGGCGTGGATTGGGAAGCCCTGCGCCTCCGCTACGAGCCGCTGGCCAAGGCCGCCAACTACCGGGCCGACCTGACCTACGTCATCGGGGAGCTTATCGGGGAGCTCAGTGCCGGGCACACCTATGTCGGCGGCGGGGACCTGCCCCGCCTGCCCAGGATCGCGACCGGGATGCTGGGCGCCCGGCTCGAGCGGGACCCCGCGTCGGGATACTATAAAATTGGCCGTATCCTACGCGGGGCTAACTGGAATCCCGCCCTCCGCTCTCCGCTGACCGAAGTCGGCGTCGACGTCAAGGAAGGGGAGTACCTGATCGCCGTCAACGGGAAACCCGTCAACGCGATGACGGACGCCTATGAAGCCCTCGTCAACACGGCGGGGCGCCAGGTCAAGCTCAAGGTCAACGCCCTTCCCGAGGAGAAGGGGAGCCGCGAGGAGGTCATCGTCCCGATCGAGACCGAGAACCACCTCTATTACGAGGATTGGGTCCTGGCCAACACCGAGAAAGTCGAGAAGGCGACCGGCGGCCTGGTCGGCTACATCCATGTCCCCGACATGGGCGTGGGCGGGCTCAACGAGTTCGTCCGCCATTTCTATCCCCAGCTCCGCAAGAAGGCCTTGATCATCGACGTCCGCGGGAACGGCGGCGGCAACGTCTCGCCCATGCTCATCGAGAGGCTGCGGCGCGAGATGGTCATGGTCGAAATGGCCCGAAACACGATCGCCGGCCCGGACCCGGCCGACCTTATGGTCGGTCCCAAGGTTTGTCTGATCGACGAGTTCTCGGCCTCGGACGGGGATATCTTTCCTTTCCGTTTTAAGGCGATGGGCTTGGGTAAGCTCATCGGAAAGAGGACCTGGGGGGGCGTCGTCGGGATCCGGGGAAGCCTGCCTCTCCTCGACGGCGGGGTCCTCAATAGACCCGAATTCGCCCCTTACAGCAAGGACGGCAAGGACTGGGTGATCGAAGGCCGCGGCGTCGAGCCCGATATCCGGGTCGATAACGATCCGGCCAAGGAATACGCCGGGATCGACGAGCAGCTGGCCACGGCCCTCGAGGTCATCCTCGAGGAGCTCAAGGCCAAAGGCCGGGACATTCCGCCCATCCCGCCCTTCCCCAAGAAGGACAAGTAACGGTCAGGCGGACATGGCCGACAAAATCAAAGTCAGTTGCTTCCAGTGCGGCGCGACCAATAACTATCCGGCCGGCGTCCTGGGCAAGCAGGTTGTCTGTGGACGATGTAAAACGCCCTTGCCCGTTCCGGGGGCCGTCCTGGAGCTTAAAGCGGACCGGCTGTTCGTCCTTGTCAACAGCGCCCGGCTGCCCGTCCTTCTGGATTTCAGCTCCGAGACCTGCGGGCCCTGTCATATGATGGCGCCCATTCTGGAACGGCTGGCCCAGCGCCGGGCGGGGGAGATCATGGTCGTCAAGGTCGACATCGACCGGAATCCCGAGCTGGCCGCCAGCTTCGGCATCCAGGCCGTCCCGACCTTCATCATCTTCCATAAGCAGACCGAGCGGGGCAGGGCGACCGGGGCCATGTCCGAGGCGGATTTCTCCCTCTGGGTGGCCAGCCGGAGCTGAGCGGAGAGGTCGGGCGTCAAGGGGAAAGGACGAAGAGCGCGCGGTGACACTGAGAGACTTCGCCGTCAAACTCATTTGGGGGAACCGGGTCTATTCTCTGTTCATGGCCCCCTTCGATCGATATACCGTCGATGTCAAGCCGTCTTCGTCCTTCCCGACTGATACGATCGCGCTCAATAAACTCTGCCGCTTGGCCGACAGCCGAAACGCCGCCTGGGCCAAGGGATTCTCGGACCTGCTCTTCCCCTCCGCCGAGAATATTTTCCATCGTAAGATCTGGGAATTCAACCAGATCATCCACGGTTTGAGAAGATTGCGCAGGCTTTCTCCGGACGCCGTCGCTTTGGGCATCGGCTGCGGGCATGAGGAGCTCATGTATTTTCTGGCGACCAGGCTCAAGATGGTCTATGCGACCGACCTCTACCAGGGAGGCTATCTCGGCGATGAGGGTGCCGACGACGTCCTCCTCCATCCGGATAAGTATGCCCCCTTCCGGTATCCGGAGGACCGTCTTCGGGTCCTGAGAATGGACGCCAGGGAGTTGTCCTTTGAGGACGGGACGTTCGATATCGTGTTTTCCCTTTCCGCGCTGGAGCACTTCGGCCGGAAGGCCGACAAGCGGCGGGCCCTGAAGGAGATGAACCGGGTCCTGAAGCCCGGCGGGGTCGCGGCCCTGACCACGGAGCTGATCCTGAACCGTCTAGGCTGGAGGCGGGATTATTTCAAGATCCGAGACCTGACCGAACTCATCGGGGAGGCCGGGTTTGCCTTGAGCGGGCCCCTCGACCTCGGCATCGAGGAAGAATTCGCCTCTCCGCCGGTCGCCTTTCCCCATGAGGTCTTCCGGACTCCCCATGTCATCGTGAGGCTTTTTCATGCCATTTTCACCTCGCTTTCCGTCTTTCTCGTCAAGCCGGGCGATCCGGCCGGGAAAGGCCGAGCCTTGATCGGCGAAGAAGCCGACGCGCCGACGAAACCGTACCTTTACAAGGCGGGATGGGACGTCGTCCGCGCTCCCGCCCGCGTCGACCCGGGCTCGGAGTTCTCGGTTTCGCTCAAGATCCGCAACGAGGGCGATGCGATTTGGTACCATAACTCCTCGCGGAGCCACCGGGTCAGGATCGGAGTCTGGGCGACGGCCGAGGACGGCGCGAATCTAACCGGAGAGCCGATCCGGTTCTCGTTTCCCAGGAACGTCAAACCGGGGGACGAGGTCATGATGGATCTGAACCTGCCGTCTCTGGCAAAGGAAGGATCCTTGCGTCTCCAGATCGACCTGGTCAAGGAATACTATTTCTGGTTCCGGGATAAGGGGTCCCCGTTGTTGGCGATCCCGATCGTATCGGGATAGCCGGCCCGGATTAGAAAGCGTAATACCCCAAGCGGTGGGAGACCGTGACGCCGGCCCTCTTGACGGCGACCCGGACGTTGCGGAACGTTTTATCCGCGGCCGGGTTCGAAGGCGTATAGTAAAGGAGATAGTAGTTTTCCGACTCGGCGACCGCCTTGCTGAAGCTCGATGCGGGGTTGATGGCGGTCTCGCATTGTCCGCCCGTGGCCCGGGCAACCTGGGAGTAGACCGAGAAGACGTCCTCGGACTGCTCCTTCATGTTGGCCCCGAACACGTATTGGGACTCCTTGTTCATGAAAATGAAATTGAACATGAGCGAGGCGTCGGCGAAGGCCCGGCTGATCCTGTCTTGGTTGAAAGACGTCTCCCGTTTATAGAACTGGAAAAGCTCCATGAGCATGGCCAGGACTTCGTGCTGATCCTGGTAGAGGCTCATCATCGTGTTGAGAATGGTCGGGTTGATCTCGGGCCGGAACTCCCGCTGGTAGAAGAGGAAGACGCTCTTCTGGCCGGGTTGGTTCTTGAGGGCCTGGGCAAAGCTCAGGATCTTGCGCTCGTCGATGAGCCGGAGGTCCTCCATCTTCCTCAGGGAATCCCGGTAACGTTCGAGGAGGACCTCGAGCCCGATCGAGCTCGTCGTCGTCGCGTCCGACTCCATATCCGAGTCGAAGGCCGATTCCTCGCCTCCGATGGATTTGACCAGACGCTTGAGGTCGCGCAGGAGGCTTCGGTAGTCCGAGGAGCCGATTTGAATATCCTTGCGGAGAATCTGGTTCAGCTCCTTGGACAGGACGTCCTTGGGCTTGGACGACAGCGCCTGGTGCGAGAGGGAGTAGGCCTTGGCGGGCGTCATCAGGGTCATGGTGTCCCCGGGCCGGAGGAGCTTTTTGAACAGGATGTCGACGACATCGCCGAGCTTGGGATCGTAGTCGATGGCCTGGAACATCAGGTAATAATGGCGGGAGATTAGGGGATTTGCGGGGGGCGTGCCGGCCTGTCCCTGGACGGATTGGCCTTTGACGACGTAAAAGCCGACGGGCTTCTGGACCACGCCGTTTTCGGTCAGGACGAAATCATCGAGGGACAGCGAATCGACGAATTGTCCGTTCGAATCCGTGACGCGGACCGGGATCTCGATGGGCCGGGCCGGCGAGGGAGCGGCTTCCTGGCCTGAGCGCGGGCCCGCGGGCAGAATTCCGGGCAGGACAACGGAAAGGATTAGCAGCGAAATGGTCAGCTTGGTCGCTTGTCTTTTGGCCATGAACATGTCTCCTTCAAGGAACCCATCAGCGCCGCGGGTAGGACACTATCTATTACATTTCAGCACATTTCGTGCCAGTTTCATAAGGGCTTGTCCCCCGGATAAGCGCCTTTCCTGTAAAGTCGCTTTACAAGCGTGTTCTTTGACCCGTTCGCCGACGCTACCCCGCCCTGAAAGGCGGGGCTTAAAATCGGAGCCCCGCCTTTCAAGGCGGGGACGAGAAGCGACACTTTTGTACTCAGCCCCTTTAGAGGGGATGGGGCTGAGTGGGCTCAGGGTTAACCCCGAACAAGCCCCGGCATTCATACCGGGGAGTCGAGGGGTTGACAGGAACCCGCTCGTTGCGTCGGTCTCCGGAGGGAATGAGGGGATATGCCGAAGGGGGGACTCGAACCCCCATTCCCGTTACCAGGAACTAGCCCCTCAAGCTAGCGTGTCTGCCAATTCCACCACTTCGGCGTTCAGGCTGTTCTATTTCTTTTCCGGAACTGAAGCAGGGGGTTTCTGCTCAGCCTGGGAGGGCTGCGTCTGTCCCTGGGGCTGGGCCGGGGCGGGCGGCGGTTCCTTCTTGGTCTCGGTCGCCACCGCCTTGGCAGGCGCCTCGCCGCTGACAACGGATTTGCCGCCCTTTCCGCTCAGGACCCAAAGGCCCAAAGACGTGAACATGAAGAGTATGGCGCAAATGGTCGTGACCTTGGACAGGAGAGTTCCGGATCTCCGAGGTCCGAACATGGTCTGGCTGCCCCCGCCGCCGAAGGCGCCGGCCAGGTCCGCGGCCTTTCCCGACTGGAGAAGGATGGCCATGATCAGGATGATGCAGACACCGATGTGAATGAGAGTGACTAATACGCTCACTGTCTTTCCTTCCGACCTTTAATAGCTTCTCGAGCGATCTCGACGAACGACCCGGCCTCGAGGGAAGCCCCTCCCACCAAAGCGCCGTCGATGTCCTTTTCCTTCAGCAAGGAATAGGTGTTGGCGGGTTTGACCGATCCGCCGTAAAGAATTATAGCACAGGAGGCCGCGCCGTTTCCATATTTTTCTTCGATCCGGCGCCGGATGAAGCGATGGACATCCTCGGCCTGGTCCGGAGTCGCGTTTCGGCCCGTACCGATGGCCCAGACGGGCTCGTAGGCGATGACGACCCTGTCCATGTCCTCGCGGCCCAGGCCGTCCAGCCCGTCCCGGATCTGGGTCAACACCCGCTCCATGGTCCGCCCCGCCTCCCGTTCCTCGAGCGTCTCGCCGACACAGACAATGGGCGCGAGGCCCGCCCGAAGCGCGGCTTTCGTTTTCCGGTTGACCGAGGCGTCCGTCTCGCCGAAATGCAGGCGTCGCTCGGAATGGCCGATGACGACGTAATCGCAGCCGGCGTCCTTGAGGAGCGGAGCCGAGACCTCTCCGGTGAAGGCGCCCTTATCCTCCCAGAACAGGTCCTGGCCTCCGAGGGCGACGGCGCTTCCCGCGATGGCTCCCCGGACCTCGGCCAGGGCGGTAAAGGGCGGAATGAGAACGAGATCGGCTTCGGATAACTCCCGGGAGGCCGCCGCCACCAGGGAAGCGAGGGCCCTGGCTTCGGCCAGGGTCAGGTGCATTTTCCAGTTCCCGGCCAGGAGCGGACGTTTCATTCGAGCGCCTCGATTCCCGGCAGGGTTTCATAGGCGAGGTACTCGAGCGAGGCGCCGCCGCCGGTCGAAATGTGGGAGATACGGTCGGCGACGCCCGCTTTGTGGACGGCCGCCACCGAATCTCCTCCGCCCACGATGGAAACGGCCTTGGACGAGGCCACGGCCTGGGCGATCTTCATGGTCCCGGCCGCGAAAGCGTCGATCTCGAAGACGCCCATGGGCCCGTTCCAGACGATTGTCTTGGCCCGGCCGATGGCCTCGGCGTAGAGCGAGATCGTCTCCGGCCCGATATCGACGCCTATCTGGCCGGATGGGAAGGGGAAGCCGTTTACGATCTGGGTTACGGCGCCGGCCTCGATGGCGGTTGCGACGACGTGATCGACGGGGAGCCGGAGCTTGACGTTGGCGATTCGGGCCTTTTCGAGGATGGCCAGGGCGATGGCCTTTTTGTCCTCCTCGACCAGGGACTTGCCGACATCGTACCCCTGGGCTTTGAAGAACGTGTAGGCCATCGCGCCGCCGACCAGGATCTCGTCGGCTTTATGGATGAGATTTTCCATGACCGGGATCTTGTCCTCGACCTTGGCGCCGCCCAGGATGGCGACATAGGGCTTGTCCGGGTTGCGGACGGCCCGGGACAGGTAGTCGACCTCTCTTTTCAGAAGATAGCCGGCCGCCTTGACCTTGACGAGCCGGGCCAGGGCGTCGACCGAGGCGTGGGCGCGATGACAGGAGCCGAAGGCGTCGTTGACGTAGATATCAACGCCCCGGGCCAGCTCCGCGGCGAATCCGGGGTCGTTGGCTTCCTCGCCCGGATAAAATCGGACATTTTCCAGGGCGAGGACTTCGCCGTTCCCGAGCCCCCCTTTAAGGCTTTCGACCTGGGGTCCGATGACGTCGGGCGCTTGAACGACCCTGTTGGGTATGATCTCGGCCAGCCGGTAGGTCGCCGGGGCCAGGCTGTACTTGGGGTTGGCCTTGCCCTTGGGCCGGCCCAGGTGGGAGGCGAGGATGAGCCGGCCGCCCCGCTCCAGGATGAAGTTGATGGTCGCCAGCGAAGCCCGGATCCGGGTGTCGTCGCGGACGGCGCCCTTCTCGTCCTGGGGAACGTTGAAATCGACCCTGAGGAATACGGTCCGTCCCTTGAGGTCCAGCTCTTCGACGAACTTCATGGCGCTCAGCGGGCGATGAATTTGAGGAGATCGTAGAGGCGGACCGAATAGCCCCACTCGTTGTCGTACCAGGCCAAGACCTTGACCAGCGTTTCGTCGATGACCTTGGTCGACGGCCCGTCGACGATGGCCGAATGGGGATCGGACATGAAATCGACCGAAACGAGCTCCTCGTCGCTGATCGCCAGGATGCCCTTGAGGGCGCCGGCCTCGGCCTTCCGGAAAGCCTCGTTGACGGCCTGGGCCGTCGTCTTGGTCTTGAGGACGGCGACCAGATCGACCAGCGAGACGTTCGGGGTGGGTACCCGGATGGCGATCCCGTCGATCTTGCCCTTGAGGTCGGGGAGGACCAGTCCGACGGCCTTGGCGGCCCCGGTTGTGGTCGGGATTTGGGAAACCGCAGCGGCCCGGGCCCGGCGCAGGTCCTTGTGGGGAGCGTCGAGAATTTTCTGGTCGTTGGTGTACGAGTGGATGGTCGTCATGAAGGCCTTATCGACGCCGAACGATTCGTGGAGGACTTTGACGACGGGGGCCAGGCAGTTCGTGGTGCAAGAGGCGTTGGAGAGAATATGGTGCTTGGCCGGATCGTACATCGCCTCGTTGACGCCCATGACCAGGGTGAGGTCGGGGTCGGCCGCCGGGGCCGAGACGATGACCTTCTTGGCGCCTCCGACCTCGATGTGCTTGATGACGTCGGCCCGCTTGGTGTATTTGCCGGTCGACTCGATGACGTGGGTCACGCCCAACTCCTTCCAGGGAAGCTCGGCGACGTCTTTCTTGGCCAGGACCTTGATCGCCTTGCCGTTGACGACGATCGAGTCGGCCGTGGCTTGGACGTCCTCGCGGAAGCGGCCCAGGATGGAGTCGTACTTGAGGAGATGGGCCAGCGTCTTGGCGTCCGTGATATCGTTGACGGCCACGAAGTCGATGTCCGCATCCCGGTGGGCGGCCCGCAGGAAATTTCGCCCGATCCGGCCGAAGCCGTTTATGCCGATCCGGATGCTCATGAAAACCTCCTTTGATGGCTCGGAAAAGTAAGTCAAAAATTAGCATAAATGGACGCTGAATACAATCCCCTTCGCGGAATTCCACGATCGTTCGTCCGTGGACGCATAACAAATGACCCGCTCCGGGGACGGGCAGCGGTTTTGCAGTACTCATGAACCGGAAACGGTTCGTGAGTGCGCTCCGATGCCTGCCCTGGGCAGATCCCACAAATCTCTGTACATGGAGCTTCTGGGCCTCGAATTGCGCCGCCGATTTTGTTAGAATGGGGTCCGCGGAGGGAGGAGAGAGAAGATGAAAGTCCTGACTTCGGTTCAGATGAGAGAGATCGACCGGAAGACGATCGAGGAGATAGGCATTCCGGGTCCGGTTCTGATGGAGAACGCGGGATTCCAGATCGTCCGTGCCGTCAAGAAGCGGTTTCCCGACGTGCGCAAGGAAGCCTTCGTCGTCGTGGCCGGAAAGGGCAACAACGGCGGCGACGGCCTGGTCGTGGCCCGTCACCTCTTGAACCAGGGCGCTTCGCCCCAAGTGTTTCTTCTCGCCGCGAAGGACGAGGTCAAGGGCGACGCGGCCGTCAACCTGCGGATCGCCCAAAACATCGGCCTTGAGATTATCCCCGCCCACACGCCCGAGCTTTGGCAGGCCAACCGGCGGGACTTGATGCGGGCGACCGTCATCATCGACGCGATTTTCGGGACCGGCCTCCTC
>JALHUR010000141.1 GCA_022867325.1 Candidatus Aminicenantota bacterium
ACAAGCCTGGAGGGGTGTGTTCTTTTTCCGTGGCTTGCTTACACTACGGAGGGGGTCCTGTCGCAGCTCACCCCCGCCGTCCTCACGAGACTCATCCTGATTCCAGCCCGGTTGGTGGACATAAGCATCAAACGTTGCGGGCGGCGGGGGGCCCCCAGCTGCGCCACCCCAACTTATCTCTATTAAGCCCCTGATAAAGAACTTCTTCCTTCAACATAAGAAGGAGCAAGTGAAGCTCCCGTGAAATAGCCGTATAATAGCGCCGGGAGGGACGGGTGATCCCGCAAATTCCCTACAGCAGCATAGGCTTAGGAATCGCCTTAATCTTTATCGGTCTGGCATTCTATGAAGCCGAAGCGACGGGCCGGATCGTCATCCTTTCCGCGTTCGCCCTGTCCTTCATCCTGCCGGCGCTGTTCTCGTCATACGTCCTATCGGTCGTTTGCCGGATCGGGCGCCTGGTTCTCGGGATAATCTGCTTTGTTTACTGGAAATATAAGGTCGCCGGTCCCTGACCGGAATATCGAATGAGGCGGCTTAGGTCCGTCTCGGCAATCGAAGGAGGACGACATGCCCCTGATCGAAGTCCACATGCTCGAGGGCCGGACCGACGAACAGAAGGAAAAACTCCTGGCGGCCGTCACCAAGGCCGTCCACGAGTCGATCGGCGCGCCGCTCCAGAGCATCCGAGTCTGGATCCAGGAAATTTCGCCCCGCGAATTCATGTCGGGCGGCGAGCTGGCCGCCAACCGAAAGTAGGGAGGACGCGCTCAGGCGCCGTTCCGTTTTCGCATCCGGAAGGTGATCTTGCGGCTCTTGGCGATGGTGACCCGGCCGCCGATCGGGATGGCCATCGGGTCCCGGCTGACGCCGTGGCCGAAGTTCGAGACGGCCAGGATCGGGAGCGGGTAGCCCTGGCGCCGTCTCCAGCGGATGATGTCGTCGAGGTAGGTGAGGACGAAGGCCCGCGCTTCGTTCCGGCTCTTCCGGTCGTGGGCGTTCTTTCCGGGGGGGAGAAGGGATCCGATGACAAGGCCGCGGACTTTGCGGAATACGTTGTGGCGGCGCAGGGCGGCCAGCAACCGGTGGACGTCCTCGACGTCGATCTGGATGTCCTCGAAGAAGAGGATGTGGCGCTTCCAGTTGAACTTGGGCGGTTCCTTCCGATTCAGGAAGTTGACGAAGGTCGACAGGTTCCCGCCGATCGGGATTCCCGAGAAGCGCCGGACCGGAGGCGCCGTCAGCCAGGCCGAACCCTGGTATTGGATCTCGTCCCCCGAGATGAGGGACAAGACCTTATTGATGCGTCCGCCTCCTAGTTGGAGGGACGGAAAGTAGATCAGGGGGACTCGGGAGTGGAGGTAGATCTCGTTGAGGAGGAAGGTGAAATCGGAGAAACCGACGATCAAGGGGCGGCGCTCCCGGATGACCCGGAAATCTTTCCGGTCGATTTTAAAAGCCAGGTCCTCGGCGCCGGTCCCGCCCGCGACGGAGACGACGAGATCGTAGTCCCGGACGGCCCGCTTGAAGTCCTCGGACCGCTGCTCGGCCGAGGCCGAGACGTGCCCGATCTGGTCGTCGCTCGAGAAGAGGTACTCGCTGAAGTCGATATCCCGGACGCCCAAGAATTTCCTGAGGCGGTTGCGGGTCCGGATAAGGGCGCTCCGGTCGCTCCTCAAGAGGCAGGTCGAGGGGGCGATGAAGACGGCTTTTTCGAAGGGATTCGCGTTCATGGCCCTTTTAGAAAGACATACAGTAACAAAAAAGGGGCGGGCTTTCAACACACTCTTGAAAATGACGCGGGAAAGGCCGATCGGCCGTCTGCGCCTTCATTGGGGAGGACGGCCGGCTTGTTCGCCTTAATGTTCGCCTGTTTAAAGGGAGCGGGGAGGGGGGGGCTTACAACCGGTCGATCAGTTCATGGCTTCGAGCGGTTTGTAGAGCTTCTTAAGGGCCTTGAGCTCGATCTGGCGGATGCGCTCCCGGGTCAGGTTGAAGTACTGGCCGACCTCTTCGAGGGTCCGCTCCCGACCGTCGTCCAAGCCATAGCGCATTCGGAGGATTAGCATCTCTCTTTCGTTGAGGGTCCTGAGGGCCGCTTCGATGTGCTCACGAAGGTTGATTTGGATGACCGAGTCGGGCGGCGAGGGCAGGCTCTTATCCTCGAGAAAATCGGCCAGACTGCTCTCCCCGCTGTCGCCGATCCGGGTTTCGATCGAGAGCGGTTCTTGGGTGTTCCGGATCATTTCGGTGACCTTACTGACCGGGAATCCGGACTTGCGGGACAAGTCCTCCATGGTCGCTTCTTTCCCGTTTTTCTTGAGGATTTCCTGGGCGGCCCGGGACAGGCGTTGGAGCGTTTCGACCATATGGACGGGGACGCGGATGGTCCGGGCTTGATCGGCGATGGCCCGGGTGATGGACTGGCGGATCCACCAGGTCGCGTAGGTCGAGAACTTGTGGCCGCGGCGGTAGTCGAACTTGTCGACGGCCCGCATCAGCCCGATATTTCCCTCCTGGATGAGGTCCAGGAAATGGAGGCCCCGGTTCTGGTAGTGCTTGGCGATGGAAACGACAAGCCTCAGGTTGGCCGCGATCATCTCCTGCTTGGCGTCATCGCGGGCCCGCTTGCATTCGCCGATGAGATTGAGGCGTGTCCGGGCATGGACGCGGCGGGATTTGGGGCCCCGGAAACGGGCGGCCATGAGCTCGGACTGAAGGTTGGTGACGAAGTCCTCGACGCCGTCCGGCTTAAGGTCGAGTTTCTTGAAGAAGCCCATCATGCGGACCACCAGCCTCCCCCGGACTATCCGGTTTTTGGCGGCGGGCCGGATCCGCTTGAGCCTCCGGTCAAGGCTGCGGATCGCCCTCAGGACTTCGAGGACGGCCTTGCGCCTCCGGGCCAAGCCGACCGCCTCGAATTCGTCTTCGTTCAGGTGGAAATCGCGCTTGATCGCATCTGGGGAGGCCTTGACTTTGGCCTCGAGGGCGGCGAGTTCGTTCATGGACCGGGGGCTCCGGGCTAAAGCTTTGAGGATGCCTTTTTCGCCCTTCTCGATCTTCTTGGCCAGGAGGACTTCCTCCTCCTTGCTCAAGAGGAGGATGCTGCCCATCTCCCTGAGGTAGAGGCGGACCAGATCCGTCGTTTGCTCGGGTTCGGAGGCGGACGGAGCCCCCTGGGAGGGGGCCGGCTTGGATTCCGACTTTTCCTCGGGGAGGGCCGTTTCGAAAGCGGAATCCTCCCAGGCTTCCTCCCGGGAGGCGAACGAGGATGGCAGACCCTCTAAGGGAAGAGATTCCTGGGTCTGCGCCTCGGCCCCGAACAAAGACTCGGACGTATATTTATTGTCTTTGGACATTGTCTTCTCCTACTGCTTCTATTAATCATATAGGATAACTAATTTTACTAAGGTTTAGTTTCAAATAATACGAGGATTTGGTCCCAATTGCAAGCTTTTTTATTTATTTTTTTGGGCTCAGACCCAGGATTAGAATCGGCAGGAACCGCCGTTTTTCTCATAATACCTCTGATGGTATTCCTCGGCGCGGGTGAACTCCCCGGCCGGAACGACCTGGGTCACGACCGGCTTCCGGAACCGTCCGGAGGCCTCCAGGGCGGCGACTGCCTCGAGGGCTTGACGGCGTTGTTCCTCGCCGTGGCTGAAAATCGCCGAACGGTATTGGGTGCCCGCGTCCGGGCCTTGACGGTTGAGCTGGGTCGGGTCGTGGAGGCTGAAAAAGGCTTCCAGGAGCTACTTGTAGCTGACTCGAGAGGGGTCGAAGCGGACCTCGACGGCTTCGGCGTGGCCGGTCCGGTCCGTACAGACCTCCTCGTAGCTGGGATGATCCGTCCGGCCGCCGGTGTAGCCGACCTGAGTGTCGACGACGCCCGGGATCCGGCGGAATTTGTGCTCGACGCCCCAGAAACAGCCGGCGGCGAAGGTCGCGACCTCGGTCCGGACCATCAGGTAGGAACGGTCCTCCCGGAGTTCGAGCCTGGAGACGTCGATCGGCTCGAAAAAGCTGGGCCAGCCGGTCCCATGCTCGTATTTAGCCTTCGATGCGAACAGGGGAGTTCCGCAGCCGGCGCAGGCATAGGTGCCCTCCTCCCAAAAATCATTGTATTTTCCGCTGAAGGGCCGCTCCGTGCCGCACATCCTCAAGACTTTGTATTGGTCCGGGGTTAGGTTTTTTCCCCATTCCGGGTCGGTTGTCTTGTCTTTATCGTTCATGGGCTTTTCCTCCTGAGCCGAGAGGCGCCCTGGGTCCGGGGCGCGGGCGACCAGGGCGCTATAGGCGGCCCAGCCCGCCGCCGTTCCCGTCGCTACGGTCAGAATCGCGACGAATTTTCGCATATTTCACTGTCTCCTTCATATCCTACAAATCCCATAGGAATATTATAATATTTTTTAAAAGAAATGCAAGGGGGGGGGATTCCGGCTCTCCGGGTCCCGGAGCCGGGATATTTCAGGAGGTAATTCCCGAGACATTTTTTTCTTGACTTTCCTGACATATGTTATGATAAACTACATACGCTGGCTGGAGAGGGATCCTCCTTAGCCCCGCTTCCTTTTCCTTTCAACCTTGGCGCCTCGCCAGCCAGCTAAACTTTTTTTCCCTCCGACACTACAAAGCCGCCCGTGTTCACGGTCCTCTCTTGTACCGAATCTACTACGGGGAGCAGAATAGACATTGCATAATCCTTGCTGCTCCCCGAGTACTAGCCGGGCGATAAGGAAATATGGAGTCAACTATATTTCGCCCGGCTTAGTAAATGAATGTTTGGAGTCGGGCGTATTATCTAAAGGGGAAGGATTGTGGTGACGTGCGCTATTTATTAAACTCGAAGCTCAGCCTGGCCTTTGTCGCGTTCCTGGCGGTCGCGGCTTGCGGCCCGACCGGCGGGCCCCTCCAGGCGCCTGACCAGCGGCAAGGCCAAACTTTGTTGGAAGAAGCGAACCGTCTGCGGGGGCGCGACAATTATGTTTCGATGAAAAGGGCGTTCGCCCTGTACAAGAACCTCTACGCCCGGCCATCCCTCCGGGACGCGGCTCTGGTTCCCTACCTGGAAACGTCCCTGCTGCTGGCCGTCCGCGGCAAGGAGTTGGGGATCGGAGATCCCCTTCCTCTCGAGACCGCCGGAGGCCTCATCGCAAATCATCGCGCTCTCTCCCGCTACCGGCCTTTCTTCGACATCGCCTTCATTCTTCCGGTCAAGACCAAGGGCGTCATGACCGACATCGACAACAAATTCGCCTGGGTCCAACTGGGAGAGGATCTTCAACCCCAGGAGCCTCAGCTCAGGCAAAGAGCCTTGGCCGACGAATTCGCGGCTTATCTTTATGCGGCTTGGATCTCGGAAAGGTTCGATTACGGAAAGATCGAGAGCCTGGACGAAATCTACGGCCGCTTTCCGTCGTCGAAGTCCCTCCGCTATAAGGCCGCGGCCTCGGTCCGATCCTTCAACACGGACGCGCTCGGAAAGCTCGTCGACCAGGATCCCGAATTTTATGAAGCTCATTTTCAACTGGGGCAGGCCGCTCTGGGCCAGGGGCTGCTTCTCGAGGCCGAAAAAGAATTCCTGAAGTCCTACCAGGGGATCCCCGAATCCCCGGAGACGCAAATCATCCTGGCCAGCATCTATTTCGCGACCGAAGAGACCGACAAGAGCCTCGAATTCTACGAAAAGACGCTCGAGATCGCGCCCGAGTACCGGGACGCCATCCTGGGCAAGGCCATCTGCCTGTCCATCCTGGGCCGGTATAAGGAAGCCATCGCCGTGCTCGAGAAAAATCTGGCTCTCGGATACTGGCTCCTGGGCGAAACCCATTTTTGGCTGGCCTGGAACTATCATGAGCTTAAGGACGGCGCCAAAGCCTCATTCCACATCGAGGAAGCCAAAACC
>JALHUR010000142.1 GCA_022867325.1 Candidatus Aminicenantota bacterium
ACCCTGAGAAAGCCCAGCCTTGCAGTACTCATAAGCGGGAAACGGCTTATGGGTGCCGGCATTCATGCGGGGGAGTCGAAGGGTTGACCGGCCGCCCTCCCGAATTTTTTTTCGCCGGCCTATTGACATAATTTTGCATTTCAGATAGGATTCCCCAAGGACTTTTTTACTTTTTGAGATAGTCACCGCGCGCGCAAGATCGAGCTGGTAGAGAGAAAGAGCGTTTCATAAGAATCTTTCTCTTACTCCACTCCCCCGTTAGGCGGTCGGCTTTTTCATTTTTTTATGGACGTGCCAGCGTAGCTCAGCAGGTAGAGCGGCTGATTTGTAATCAGCGGGTCAGGGGTTCGAATCCCTTCGCTGGCTCGCTGAGAGGCGAGCGATCGCCGGCGCCGCGCAGGGCGGGGACGGCGGTCTCAGGATCTAAGAATACGGTTTCGAACGATGAAGACCGGGCAGGTTCCAGAGTGGCCAAATGGGGCGGGCTGTAAACCCGCTGCGGAAACGCTTCGGAGGTTCGAATCCTTCCCTGCCCATTGCATTTCCGCGGGAATAGCTCAGTTGGTAGAGCGTCAGCCTTCCAAGCTGAATGTCGCGGGTTCGAATCCCGTTTCCCGCTCTTGGCGTCACCGGTTGGGCCCAAGTAGCTCAGTTGGTAGAGCACGTCCTTGGTAAGGACGGGGTCACCAGTTCAATTCTGGTCTTGGGCTTTGACGATAAAAGGCGCGAGAGGAATAGATAAAGATATAGGAATAGATAAAGATAAAGGTATTCAGGGAAAGGCGTCATCATGAGAGAGAACGTGACATTGCAGTGTTCGGACTGCAAGCGGCGCAACTACACGTCGACGCGGAACAAGAAGAAGCAGACCGAAAAGACGGAACTCAAGAAGTTTTGCCCCTTCTGCCGGAAGCACACCCTCCACAAGGAAGTCAAGTGAGGGCCGGCGGCGGGAGCGGATGCGGCGGAACGGACGGCGGACCCGATGGGAGGACGCGAACGACGACAGGTGAGTAGCTCAACTGGCCAGAGCAGCGGTCTCCAAAACCGCAGGTTGGGGGTTCGAGTCCCTCCTCACCTGCCACATCCCCTCGGGGCGGTCGGAGAATCGGAAGGGAAGGTGTCACCATGAACGGAAAAGAGAAATGGTATCGGCGGTTCGTCAACTTCATCAAGAACGTCCGGGCCGAGCTCAAGAAAGTCACCTGGCCCTCGCGGAGCGAGGTCTACAGCACGACCATCGTCGTTATCCTGGCAACGGTCTTTTTCGGGTTCTACCTGTTTCTGGTGGACGCCCTCTCGTCTTGGGCCTTGACCAAAGTCAGGGCCTTCCTGGGATAGTCGGAACGTGAACATGGCCAAGAACTGGTACATCGTCCACACCTACTCCGGGTTCGAAAAGTTCGTGCGGGATTCCATCAAGGAGCGGGTGGCCGAGATGAGCATCCAGGACCAGATCGGCGAGATCATCATTCCGACCGAGGACGTCGTCGAAATCCGGGGAGGCAAGAAGGTCGTGACGACCAAGCGGGCCTACCCGGGCTACATCCTGGTCGAGATGGACCTGACCGACGAGAACTGGCTCATCATCCGGGAGACGCCCAAGGTCACCGGATTCGTCGGCTCGGGCAAGAAGCCCTCGCCCCTGGCCAAGGACGAGGTCAACCAGATCGTCAAGCACATGGAGACGACCTCGGAGAAGCCCAAGCCCAAACACTCCTTCGAGAAAGGGGAAGCCGTCCGGATCATCGACGGCCCCTTCTTCAACTTCAACGGACTCGTCGAGGACGTCAACCACGAGAAGAACACCCTCAAGGTCCTGGTCACGATCTTCGCCCGGTCGACCCCGGTCGAGCTCGAATTTCTGCAGGTTGAAAAGATATAGGAGGAACGGATGTCCAAGGAAATCGTCGCCAAGATCAAGCTCCAGATCGTGGCCGGCCAGGCCAGCCCGGCCCCCCCGGTCGGCCCGGCCCTCGGCCAGCACAGCGTCAACATCATGGAATTCGTCCGCCAGTTCAACGAGAAGACGCGCGGCATGGAAGAGGGGATGGTCGTCCCCGTCATCATCACCGTTTTCAAGGACAAGAAATTCCAGTTCGCCCTCAAGACCCCTCCGGCCTCCTACCTTCTTAAAAAGGCGGCCGGGATCGCCAAGGGGTCGGGCGCCCCCAATAAAGAAAAGGTGGGAAAGGTCACGCCCAAACAGGTTGAGGAGATCGCCCGCCTCAAGCTGGCCGACCTCAACGCCTACGACCTGGAGGCCGCCAAGAAGATCATCGAAGGGACCGCCAAGAACATGGGATTGGAGATCGTCAGTGACTAAACGAGGAAAGAAGTACACCCAAGCCAGGACCCTCAAGGAGGAGAACAAGGAGTACACCGTCGAAGAGGCGGTCGCCCTCCTCAAGAAGGCCGCCTACGTCAAGTTCGACGAATCGGTCGACCTCTCCCTCCGGCTCGGGGTCAACCCCAAGTATTCCGACCAGATGGTCCGCGGGACGATGGTCCTGCCCCACGGGACGGGCCGGACCAAGAAGATCTGCGTCATCGCCGCGGGCGAGAAGATCAAAGAAGCCGAGCAGGCCGGCGCCGACTTCGCCGGCGGCGACGACATGATCGAGAAAATCGCCGGGGGCTGGATCGACTTCGACGTCGTCATCGCCACCCCGGACGTCATGCGCGGGGTGGGCAAGCTGGGCCGGATCCTGGGGACCAAGGGCCTGATGCCCAACCCCAAGGCCGGGACGGTGACCTTCGACATCAAGAAGGCCGTCGAGGAGACCAAGGCCGGCAAGATCGAGTTCCGGGTCGACAAGACAAGCATCGTCCACTCGCCGGTCGGGAAGGTCTCTTTCAGCGAGGACAAGCTGGCCGAGAACATCCACGCCTTCCTCCAGGCCATCGTTCACGCCAAGCCGGCCGCCGCCAAGGGGAAGTACATCCGGTCGATGTCGGTGTCCTCGACGATGGGGCCGGCTTTCCGGCTGTCCGAGGCCGTCCTGGAGAAAGAGGAGAAATCGAATTGAAGCGCGAAACCAAGCTCAAGACCGCCGATCGCCTGGCCGACGAGTTCAAGGCCAACGACACCTTTTTCCTGCTTGAATTCAAGAAGATGCCCGTCGCCCAGTCCGTCGAACTCCGCAAGCTCCTCAAGAAGAACGCCTACTCCTACAAGGTCGTCAAGAACCGGATCGCCCTGCGGGCGCTGCCGGCCGCCATCCCGGCCGACGTCAAGCCGTTCTTCGTCCGGCCTTCGGCGATCGCCTTCGCCGACCATAACCCGATCGGGCTGGCCCGGATCCTCCGCGAATTCGCGGCCCAGGCCAAGACGCTGACCGTCAAGGCCGGCGTCGTCGAGGGCGTTTTTCTGAGCGCCGACCGGTTCGCCGAGCTGTCCCGGCTCAACTCCCGCAACGATCTTCTGGGCAAGCTCGGCTATCTGCTGGCCTATCCGCTCCGCCAATTCCAAACGACCTGGCAAGCCCCCCTCTCCGGCATGGGCAGGTTGTTGTCTCAACTTAAAAACCAAAAATAGGGTTGGAGGTAAACATGTCCAAAGAAAAACTCAGCAAGGAACAGTTCTTCGAGCACCTGGATCAGCTGACCGTTCTCGAACTCGCCGACTACATCAAGGAATTCGAGACACGCTACGGCATCAGCGCCGCCGCGGCCGTGCCGATGGCCCTGCCGGGCGCCGCCGCCGCGGGCGAAGTCAAGACCGAAGAGGTCAAAACGGAGTTCACCGTCATCCTCAAGGCCGTCGGGGACAAGAAGATCAACGTCATCAAGGTCGTCCGCGAGGTCACCAGCCTCGGCCTCAAGGAGGCCAAGGACCTCGTTGACGCCGCCCCCAAGCCGATCAAGGAAAAGGTCGCCAAGGAAGAGGCCGAAGCCATCAAGGCCAAGTTCGCCGAAGTCGGCGCGACCGTCGAGATCCAGTGAGCCCTGGAGAGGAGTCGAATCCGCGCATGAGACGTGCCGGATCGCCAGAGGGAATTGTCTTTATCGAGAGGGACGATGCTCAACGAATCTAAAAATATTTATCTGGACAGGGTCGATTTCTCGAGGATCAAGGCCGTTTTCCCGATGCCCGACATGCTGGCCATCCAGAAGGTCTCCTACGCGGAATACCTTCAGATGGATCGGCTGCCCGAGGAGCGCAAGGACACCGGGCTGCAGTCGGCCTTCAAAGACGTCTTCCCCATCTCCGACTTCAAGGAGACGACCCAGCTCGACTTCGTCAGCTACTCGATCGGAAACTGGGAATGCAAGTGCGGACGGCTCAAGGGTGTCGAGAACGCCCGGTCCCGCTGCAACGGCTGCGGCACCCTCATTCCTCCCGAGGTCGAGCTGACCGAGAAGGAGGTCTGCCCTTACTGCAGCGCCTCCCGCAAGATCGAGATTCCGGTCTGCGACCACTGCGGGGACCGGGTCTCCCTCAAGATGAAGTACACGCCGACCGAATGCATCCAGAAAGGCTACACCTACGCCGTCCCGCTCCGGATCAAGGTCCGGCTCGTCTCCTGGGAGAAGGACGCGGCCACTAAAAGCAAGCGCCTCAGGCACATCAAGGAGCAGGAGGTCTACTTCGGCGACATCCCGCTCATGTCCGACAAGGGGACGTTCATCTTCAACGGGATCGAACGGACCGTCGTCTCCCAGCTACAACGCTCGCCCGGCGTCTTCTTCCGGCCGGCCGAGGCCAAGGGCTTTTTCATCGCCAAGATCATCCCCTACCGGGGGGCCTGGGTCGAGTTCGAATACGACGCCAAGAACGCCCTCTGGGTCCGGCTCGACCGGAAGAAAAAATTCCTGGCGACGGTCTTCCTGAGGGCCCTCGGCTTCAGCTCGGACGAGGAGATCATCCGCATCTTCTATAAAGTCTACAAAGTCATCCCCGAGGAGGGGACGCTGTACTGGGAGCTGGGTCCGCACGTCATCGGCAAGACCGTGGCCGAGGACGTCGAATCCAACCGGTCCCGGGCCGTCCTGGCCCCCGGCAAGAAAAAGCTGACCGAGGAAAGCTACCAGAAGCTCAAGGACCACGGGATCAGCAAGGTCCCCCTCGTCAAGAAGGATCTCGCCGGCGCTTACTGCATGGTCCCGGTCAAGGCCAAAGGCAAGGCCAACGAGGAGATCGAAGAGGACCAGATCGCCATCCTGGCCGAGAAAGGCGAGCCGTTCGAGGTCTACTTCCCCGAACAGGACCCGGCCGGCCCGATCATCGCGGCCACGCTCAAGAAGGACCTCCGCAAGGACACCAACCAGGCTCTGGCCGAGATCTACCGCAAGCTCCGTCCGGGCGAGCCGCACACCCTGGAGAGCACCCACACCCTGTTCCACAACCTGTTCTTCAACCCCCAGAAGTTCAATTTCTCCCGGATCGGCCGGCTCAAGATGAACATCAAGCTCGGCCTCCAGACCTCTCTCGACGACAAGGTCCTGGCCCCGCTCGACTACGTCGAGGTCCTCAAGTACCTTCTCCGCCTCCGCAACGGCGAGGGCGAGACGGACAATATCGACCACTTGGGCAACCGCCGGGTCCGGTCCGTCGGCGAGCTGGTCGAGAACGCCTTCCGGATCGGGCTGACCCGGATGGAGCGGACGATCAAGGAGAAGATGACGGTGACCCCGGACCTGGCCGCGGCCATGCCCCAGGACCTCATCAACTCCAAGCCGGTCATCGCCGCCCTCAAGGAGTTCTTCGGGAGCTCTCAACTCTCCCAGTTTATGGACCAGATCAACAGCCTGGCCGAGATCACCCACAAGCGGCGCCTGAGCGCGCTCGGCCCCGGCGGACTGAGCCGGGAGAGGGCCGGGTTCGAGGTCCGCGACATCCAGACCTCCCACTACGGACGGATCTGTCCGGTTGAGACGCCGGAAGGGCCCAACATCGGGCTCATCTCGTCCCTGAGCTGCTTCGCCCGCGTCAACGACTTCGGGTTCATCGAAACGCCCTACCGCAAGGTCAAGGACGGACGGATCTTCGACTACGTCCAGATCCTTCATCCCGGCGACAGCGAATACAAGGTCGGCGGCATCGTCGAGAATGACGCCTACGGCCGCGAGCTCCAGAAGCTCAAGAGGGCCAACGTCCGCCATTTCCCCGTCGCCGAGGCCTATTGCTTTTACCTGACGGCCTGGGAGGAGGAAAAGTTCAACATCGCCCAGGCCAACGCCTCCGTCGACGAGGACGGCCGGTTCACGAGCGAATTCGTAAGCGCCCGCCAGAAGGGGAATTTCAAGCAGATCCTCCGCGAGCAGATCAACTATATCGACGTCTCCCCCAAGCAGCTCGTCTCGCTGTCCGCCGCCCTGATTCCGTTCCTCGAGCACGACGACGCCAACCGGGCCCTGATGGGGTCCAACATGCAGCGCCAGGCCGTGCCCCTGCTCAGGCCCGAGGCGCCCCTGGTCGGGACCGGGATCGAGCATCTGGTCGCCAAGGGCTCCGGGGATGTCATTGTCTGCCGGCGGTCCGGGGTCGTCGAATTTGTCGACGCCGAGCGGATTCTGATCCGGGTCGACGAGAAGGAGAACTACCGCGAGTACGACGTCGGGACGGACTTCTACCTCTTGATCAAGTTCCTGCGGACCAACCAGAATACCTGTCTCAGCCACCGTCCGATCGTCCGCAAGGGCGACCGGGTCGTCAAAGGCCAGATCCTGGCCGACAGCACCTGCACGGACAGGGGCGAGCTGTCGCTGGGCCGGAACGTCATGTGCGCCTTCCTGCCCTGGCGCGGCTACAACTTCGAGGACGCCATCATCGTCAGCGAGTGTCTGATCAAGAACGACGTCTTCACTTCGCTCCACATCGTCGAGGAAACGATCGAGGCCCGCGACACCAAGCTCGGTCCCGAGGAGATCACCCGGGACATCCCCAACGTCCCCGAGAACCTCCTCCGCAACCTGGACGAGAACGGGATCGTCCGGATCGGAGCCCACATCAAGTCCGGCGACATCATGGTCGGCAAGGTCGCCCCCAAGGGCGAAACCCAGCTGTCGCCCGAGGAGAAACTCCTCAAGGCCATCTTCGGCGAGAAGGCCCTCGACGTCAAAGACGCCTCCCTGTACTGCTCGCCCGGCGTCGAGGGGACGGTCATCGACGTCCGGATCTTCTCCCGGCGGGGGAGCGAGAAGGGCGTCCGGGCCAAGCAGGTCGAGAAGGACGAGATCGCCGACATGAAGCGGAACCACGACGACGAGATCCGCATCCTCGACACCGAGAGGGACAACCGGATCCGGGGCATTCTCAAGGGCGCCGTCCTCGATAAAGACCAGAAGGCCGGCGACCTGACCCTCGACAAGGACACCAAGCTGACCGAGCGGATTCTCGACCAGATCGAGGGCGAGGACCTCCTCAAGCTCAAGATCAAGGACGACGAGGAGCGCGAGCAGCGGATCAAGGACCTCGAGAAGAAGGTCAAGCGCCAGATCGAGGCCCTGCGCCTCCTCCACAAGGACAAGATCGACAACCTCCGCAAGGGCGACGAGCTCGCCCCCGGCGTCATCCAGGCCATCAAGGTCTTCATCGCCATGAAGCGGAAGCTCTCGGTCGGGGACAAGGTCTCGGGCCGTCACGGCAACAAGGGGATCATCGCCAAGATCGTCCCCGAGGAAGACATGCCCCGGCTCCCGGACGGGACGCCGGTCGAAATCGTCCTCAACCCGCTCGGCGTTCCCTCCCGCATGAACGTCGGCCAGATCCTCGAGACCCATCTCGGCTGGGCCGCCAAGCACCTCGGCCTTTTCATCGCCACCCCGGTCTTCGACGGGATCTCCGAGCATAAGATCAAGGATCTCCTCAAGGAAGCGGGTCTGCCCGCCTCGGGCAAAACGCCCCTCTACGACGGCGTCACCGGCGAGTTCTTCGACCAGGAGGTCACGGTCGGCTACATCTATATGATGAAGCTCTACCACCTGGTCGACGACAAGATCCACGCCCGGTCGACCGGCCCCTACTCGCTGATCACCCAGCAGCCCCTGGGCGGCAAGGCCCAGTTCGGCGGCCAGCGCTTCGGCGAGATGGAAGTCTGGGCTCTCGAGGCCTACGGGGCCGCCTACACCCTCCAGGAGCTCCTGACGGTCAAGTCCGACGACGTCGAGGGGCGGGCTAAGATCTACGAAGGTATCGTCAAGGGCGACCTCGAATTCACGCCCGGGCTGCCCGAGTCGGTCAACGTCCTCATCCGCGAGCTCCAGAGCCTTTGTCTCAACGTCGAGCTGGAGCGTGAGGAGAAGGACAAGGTCCTTCCCTGGGGCATCGAAGTTCCCCGAATTCTAAAAGGAGAATGAAGATGGACGTCCGGCAAATCGCAGGCGGCAAACCCAGGCTCGATTTCGACCGTGTCCGGATCAGCATCGCCTCTCCCGACAAGATCAAGAGCTGGTCCTGGGGCGAGGTCACCAAGCCGGAGACCATCAATTACCGGACCTTCAAGCCCGAGAAGGACGGGCTGTTCTGCGCCAAGATCTTCGGACCCATCAACGATTTCGAGTGCCTGTGCGGGAAATACAAGCGGATGAAGTACCGGGGGATCATCTGCGAGCGATGCGGGGTCGAGGTCACCAAGAGCAAAGTCCGGCGGGAACGGATGGGACACATCCAGCTCGCCTCCCCGGTCGCCCACATCTGGTTCTTCAAGAGCCCGCCCAGCCGGATTGGGCTCGTCCTCGACCTGTCTATCAAGGACCTGGAGAAGGTCTTCTATTTCGAGTCCCATATCGTGACCAACCCCGGCGAAACGCCCCTCAAGGAAAAACAGCTCCTCAACGAGGAGGAGCACAAGGAGGCCCGGGAGAAGTACGGGGACAAGTTCGAGGCCTCGATCGGCGCCGAGGCCATTAAGAGCCTCCTGGTCAAGATCAACACCAACAAGGAAGCCGACCGCCTCCGCCGGGCGATGAAGAAAGAGACCTCCCTGCAGCGGCGGCTCCGCTTCTCCAAGCGCCTCCGGGTCTTCAAGGCCCTCAAGAAGTCCGGGAACCGGCCGGATTGGATGATCCTCGACGTCATCCCGGTCATCCCGCCCGACCTCAGGCCCCTAGTCCGCCTCGACGGCGGCCGGTTCGCGACCTCGGACCTCAACGACCTCTACCGCCGCGTCATCAACCGGAACAACCGGCTCAAGAAACTCATCGAGCTCAAGGCCCCCGAGCTGATCATCCGCAACGAGAAGCGGATGCTCCAGGAGGCCGTCGACGCCCTGTTCGACAACGGGAAGCGCGGCCGCGTCCACCTCGGCGCCAACCGCCGGCCCCTCAAGTCCCT
>JALHUR010000143.1 GCA_022867325.1 Candidatus Aminicenantota bacterium
GACCCGGGGATTCTGCCCCTCGTCCGGGCCAAGACAAAAAGAGAGGCCGAGCGGGTGGGGAAGTACATGCTCCGGCCGGTGCTCGCCTTGGAGCGGCTGACATTTCTGGAACCAGAGGGAAAAGTTGGTTACCGGTATGGTAAGAACGGCGCGGGGCAGGAGACGATGGATTATCTGGAGTTTGTCGCCCGGGTGACCTCTCATATTCCCGACAAGGGCCAAGTCATGGTCCGTTACCTCAAGCTGACCTTTGTGGCCGATAGGCCCCCGCCGTCTCATGTTTTCGGGTAAGTTGCGCTCATGGCGGCCGCTTCGGCCTGTACTCATGGAAACGTGTTAGCGGCTCCATGAGTGCGGCAGAGGAGAGCGGGGAATATTTTTGATTATTCGTGATCTTAGGGAGAGGGAGTATGTGTGCTTTCGGCCTGCGCGAGAGGATTTTCCGTCCAAAGTTGCTTTTCGGGCGTCGATTTTCTTTGTGATTGACATCGCCGCGCGGCCGGAAGTATATTACCAGCGTGGTCAATCGGGGAGATTCATCGGTCGGAGCGGTTATCGCGGCGCCGCGGAAAAAGGAATTTCTTATCCCTTAAATTACCAATTTCTGCCTTGGAATGAATGGAATCGATGAAAAGTTTGAAGCGGCAAAGATTACCAAGCTGGACGGCTATAAAGATATAGTATCAATGAAAGGTCATATTTCATCTTCGTTTGAGGAGAGCAAGATGCACAAGATGATGGGAATTCTTCTGGCAGCGGCCCTGGTCTGGGTTGTTTTATCCACGGGAGAGGCCCAGCAGGCGCAAAAAACGGTCCACTTTAAGAAATTGCAGGAGATCCTGCCGAAAATCGACCTTCCCGGATTCACCAAGGGGAAACCCGGCGGAGAGACCAGCTCCGCCATGGGCATGTCGACTTCCGAAGCCACTCTGACCTACGAGAAGAGCGGCGGCGATGATCCGCCCACGATCGAAGTCAAGATCGCCGATACGGCCGGCATTCCCTTTGCTCAAATGGGCGCCCAGTTGATCGGGACCAGAGAATTCGAGAACGAGACCGAGACCGGGTATGAAAAGAGCGTCAAGGTCCAGGGATTTCCGGGCACGGAAAAAGTCGATAACTCTGAAGACGGCAAATCGGCGGAGATCTTGCTCTTTGTCGGGGGCCGGTTCACGGTCGAGCTTCAGGCCCGGGGAACGAGCGAGGTGGCCCTGCTCCACAAGCTGCTGGACTCCATGAAGCTGGGCGACCTGGCCAAGCTGGCTCAGTAAAGCCCGTCTCTTTCAAGCTCCCACGTTCTTTGTTCTCTCGCCCCCCGGACGGGTCAGCCTCTTTTTTGCCCGGCGCTCCCCACTCGCATTGACTCCGATTTCTTGCAACATCAACAGTCACGGCCCGTTGCGTCTGAGCGCCACGTACATCATCGGGCGGATGACGACTTGGCCCTTGAGCGCAATGGGTCGCTCCTCGATCTTGTGCAGACCCAAGATGCCGACCTGCGGCGGGTTGAGGATAGGCGTACTGAGCAGTGAGCCAAAAACGCCGCCGTTGGTGATGGTAAACGTCCCGCCACGCAGGTCTTGCAGCGAGAGTGTTGTCTTTCGTCTTTTGGACGAACGTCTTGATGGCCTGTTCGATTTCGGTGGGCAGCATGGACGGAAACGTATTCTGGTGCAAAATGCGGAGAGCCAAGCCGGTGCTGGCCGCACTCACACTCAATCATCCAGGGTCAAGCGGGGGATCCATCTTGCTCGCCGCCTCGGGCGCGGATGCATGGAAATGGCGCGACCGAACGACACAGGCCAGTCTAGACTCAATCGGCCCGCACGTCAAAACAAATCACACGCCAGGTGACACATGCAACAGTTGTAGGCCGCGTGTGACACGTGACCTACAACTGGCGTGCCCTGAAGAGCCGGATGACGCGAAACGCTTCGCGCACGTCCGGCCCGAAAGGGAGGAGTGGCGGCGGGGCAGTCGCCAGCCCCGCCGACCGGAACTTGGGCGGCGTGCGAAGGCTAGCCCGCTGACCCGCCGCAAGAACCTACCGAACATTGGCTTTTGAAAGTATAGCCATGCGTGGCTTATCACAAGTTGTCTGTTTAGGATCGGATCATTCAGATCGGCCTCCGAAC
>JALHUR010000144.1 GCA_022867325.1 Candidatus Aminicenantota bacterium
AGGAATCCTTCGGCCGGTACATCCAGGACATCCGGGCCAACCGCGTGGATTTCGCGACCTTCTATTTCGATTGGCTCTGCCATGACAATTCCGTCCCGCGCGAGTCCGAAGTGCTGGCCAATTTCGCCGCCCTGCGGCGGCTCAAGGAGCTCTACGGCCTGCAGTTCGACATCTACAATTCCGACGCGGGCCTCGTCGAGTCGCAGGGAACGTATTACCCCCAATTCAAGACCAACTTCCTTTCGCGGTTCCCGGACGGCCTGATGCCCCTGGCCGAGGGGTCGAAGGCGCTCGGCATGCGCCTCGGGCTCTGGCTCGGCCCGGACGGCTTCGGCGAGAAACCTGAGGAGATGGCCGCCCGCCGGGAGCAGCTGCTGTCCTGGGTCCGGGACTTCAACGTCGGCCTGTTCAAAATGGACACCGTCGTCTCGGAGCTCGCCCACCCGGATAAGTACATCCTGGAGAAGAAATATCAGAGCTTGGCCGACGCCCTGGCCGAAGCGCGGCGCATCGACCCTGGGTTCGTCGCGATCAATCACCGCATCAACGACTCGCCCTACATGCTCACGATCACGGACTGCCTTCTCTGGCGCGGCGAAGAGACCTATATCGACGTCCATATCAGCAACGAGACGGCGAGCCTGTTCAACCGCGACTGCTCCATCGGCCGCGAGCTCACTTCAGAATTCTATCGGACGCCCTTCCGCCAGTTCGAGGACCACGGCATCTGCTTCAACAGCTGCCTCGAACGGTGGGAGGACGACCTGGTGGCGCAGGCCTTCGGACGGGCCTCGGTGCTCTCGCCCGAGATGTACGGGACGTTCTTCTTCCTCGGCGACGAGGACTATCCGCGGCTCACCCGGTTGATCCGGCTCCATAAGCAGCTCGAGCCCCTGCTGAAGACGGCGTACCCGCTGCCGGGCGGGGACATCGCCCACGCCGACGGGGCGTCGTCGCTGGTATTGGTGCGCAACATGTCCTGGGAGCCGGCGGTCAAGACGATCCCTCTCGACGCGTCGATCGGCCTCGCGGCCGCGCCCGGCGCGGCCCTGACGGTGCGGCAGCGCCATCCCTGGGAGATGCTGATCAAGAGGGCGGGCGAAGGGGCCGTATTTGGCGGGACGCTCGAGGTCGAAATGGAACCCTGGAGCCTCCGGCTCATCCAGATCGACACGGCGCCGCCAGCCGAGCCGCTCGTGGTGGGTGTCCCCTACGAGACCGTGCCCGGGCCCGATGCCGGGAGCTTCGGCATCAAGCTCCTCGGAACGCCGGGACGAAAGGCCGAGGTGGCGCTCCTCAATTTCGGGGGCCGCACCGTGCGGACGCGCGCCGGCCAGCCCGTTCCGACCGGGGACAAGCCCTGGCTGATCTCGTTCCCCGGCGCGGCCGCGGCCGGGCCCTCCTTCGCCCGGCTGGCCGATTTCAGGGACGATCCCGCCGGAGACGCGAAGGGTCAACGGCTGGCGGAGCTGGCCAAGTTCAGCATCGACGACGACGCGCTCGAGATCCGGGAGATGGTCCGCCTGAAAAGAGAGCCATCGAGCCTGGCCGAGATCGAGGCCTGCCGGGCGTACATGTGGGACAAGGTCGTGGCCGCCGAAGGGACCTTCCGCAACGCGTTCGACGGCGACCCCGGGACACGCTGGAGCGACGGATTCCCGCGCCGCAGCCCCTTCACGGGCAGCCCGGCCGCCTACCGCAGCGAAACGTCCCTCTGGCGGATCGACCTCGGCCGGCAGACCGACCTGGCGACCCTCGAGCTGCGCATCGTCCGCCGGACGGACGCGGCCTATTTCGAGGCCGTCGATACGTCCTCCGATCTGACGACATGGACGCGGACGGACGGATTGAGCCTGGCCGCGGCCGAGAGCATCCCGGCCGCGGGTTCGCTCAGGCAGCGGGGCAAGACGGTCAAGATCTTCGATGTCGACGCAGGCGACAAGAAGGCCGTTATGATCTCCGTCCCGCTTGCGGGCGGTCCGTGCCGCTACGTCCGCATCCGGGGCCGGAATCTCGGCGTCTCGGAGATCCTCGGCTATGACGGCGCGGGACGGTCCTTGGACCGGAGCGGCTGGCGGGCGACGAATTTCCTGGGTGAGACGCCCACGCCCCGCCGCGTCCTGTCGGCAGTCCACGTCCCGTCGGTGGCCGCACCGGGCGGGGAATACGCTGTCGCGGTCACGGCCGGTCCGGCCAAGTTCGATCCGGTCGACGGCGTCTACGTCGTGGCCCTCGTCGACGGCCGCCCCGTCGTCCCCCGCCATCGGGTGCCGAGTTATCCCTATCACAACTACGAGTGGAACTCGGGCGGGCCGAAGCTCGCTGGCATGACCTTCCGGGTCCCGATCGACCGGACGTGGAAGGGCAAGACAGTGGAATTCCGGATCATGATGTTCGGCGACGGGGCGGACGGGGCCCGGGCCGAGCTCCGCCTCGTGACGCCCAAACCGATGTTCGTGCCGGTGACACTTCGCGTCGGACCGTCCGAAGTCACGGAAGATGGAGGATGAACATGAAGAGCTCTCGGAAGATCAACCTGGCGCTTTTCGGCACGGTCCTCCTGGCCCTCGGGGCCTGCGGTCCGGAGGCCTCGACCGGATCCCGGCCGGGTCCGGACCTGGAAGCGCTCTCCGAACAGCTTTTTTTCGATCCGCCTCTTTCGGCCCGGCCGAGCGTGCTCTGGGCGTGGCTCAACGGCTTCGTCGACCGGGATCAGTTGACCCGCGAGCTCGAGGAGTTGAAGGTCAAAGGGCTGGGAGGGGCCATCATTTGGGACGTGGGCAGCCTCCGCGACCCGAAGAAGATCATCCCGGCCGGGCCCGCCTTCCTCGGCCCGGAATCGGTGGCCAGCATTTCGCACGCCATCGACGAGGCGGGCCGCCTCGGTCTGGAGCTCGGCCTGTTCGCCTCGAGCAGCTGGAACGCGGGCGGGGCGTGGATCAAGCCCGAGAACGCCAGCCGGCAATTGCTCTGCCGTCAGATCGAGGTCCAAGGCCCGGGCCGCGTCCGGACGACGGTCCCACTCCCGGACGGCGTGACCGCCCATTGGAAGGACGTCGCGGTGCTGGCCGTTCCGGCGGGCGGCGCCGCGGTCGACATCTCGCGGCACATGGACCCCCAAGGCCGCTTGGACTGGGACGCGCCGGCCGGGGAATCGAGGATCATGCGCTTCGTCGCCAGCAACACGGGGCAGACCCTCGAATGCCCGAGCCCGAACTCCGACGGCCTGATCATCGACCACCTGAGCCGCGAGGCCGCCACGGTCGACATGACCTACATCCTCGACCAGATCCTGACCGCCCGCCCCAGCCTCGACGCGCTGAAGACCTTCATGCTCGACAGCTACGAGGTCCGCGAGGCGGTCGATTGGACGGACGATTTCATCGGCGCCTTTCGCGCGCGGCACGGCTACGACCCCGTCCCTTATCTGCCCGCGCTGTTCGATCCCGCGGCGCTGGACTCCGGGATCGCGGCGCGCTTCCTCTACGATTACCGGAAAACCGTCAGCGACCTGATCATCGAGAATCATTTTCGCGCGGTCCGGGACCTG
>JALHUR010000145.1 GCA_022867325.1 Candidatus Aminicenantota bacterium
GTACTCATAAGCCGTTTACGGCTTATGTGTGCTGCAAGGCTGCTCCCCGGCAGAAGCTCCACGGACTAATACTCATTGGAGCGCCAGTACTCATGAACCGTTTTCGGTTCGTGAGTGCATGAATGCCGGGGCTTGTTCGGGGTTAACCCTGAGCCCACTCAGCCCCATCCCCTCCAAAGGGGCTGAGTACAAAAGTGTCGCTTCTCGTCCCCGCCTTGAAAGGCGGGGCTCCGATTTTAAGCCCCGCCTTTCAGGGCGGGGTAGCGTCGGCGAACGGGTAAAGCGGAGGATGCAAGATGAGAACTTTCGCGGATCGGACGCAGTTTCCGATTTTGACCCGAAACCTCGTCGTCCTGCTCCGTTCATGATAGGATACCTCAAATGACAAATCCCGCCCTCCAACGCAAGATCGGCCCGGCTACGGCGACCTTTATCGTCGTCGCCAACATGGTCGGTGCCGGGATCTTCATCACCTCGGGGATTCTGGCCGCCCGGCTTCCCGGCCCCGGCTGGATCCTGGCCTGCTGGCTTTTGGGCGGTCTGATCGCTCTTTCCGGCGCCCTCAGCTACGCGGAGTTGGCGACCCGGATGCCGGAGGTCGGCGGCGAGTACGTCTACCTCAAGAGGCTCTACCACCCCGTCCTCGGTTTCTTGACCGGCTGGACGAGCTTCGTCGTCGGGTTCACCGTCCCGATCGCCGCCTCGGCCCTCGCCTTCTCCGAGTACGTCTCCGGCGCGCTGGCCGGAACGGGCGGGCCTTCCCCGGCGGCCTCGGCCTTCTCCAAGAAGGCCCTCGCCCTGGCCGTGATCGCCCTGTTCACGCTCATCCACTACGGCGGCGTTCGATTGGGCTCCCGGGTCCAGAACGTCCTGACCTCGCTCAAAATTCTGATCATCGCCGGTCTGGCCGCGGCCGGAGTTCTGGCCGTCCGCTCCCCCTTCCCCGCGCTGTCATTCCCCGGCGCCGAGACCGGGACCCTGCTCGGCTTCGGAACGGCCATGATGATGGTCATGTTCGCCTACAGCGGCTGGAACGCCAGCACCTACATCGCCGGGGAGATGCGGAACCCGCGCCGCAACCTCCCGCTCTCCCTGATCGCCGGGACCCTCATCGTCACCGCGCTCTACCTGGCCCTCAACGTCTTCATCTTCCGGTCCCTGCCCTACGCCGAGGCCGGCGGCGTCATCCCGATCGTCGCGCAGGCTTCGGTCCGGACCTTCGGGCCCTGGATGGGAAAAGCCCTGGGCTTACTGGTCGGCTTCTGCCTTCTCTCCTCGCTGAGCGCCTACATCATCCTCGGCCCCAGGGTTTATTATTCGATGGCCAAGGACGGCCTGTTCTTCTCGTTCGCCCGGCGCATCCACCCCCGATTCGGCGTGCCCGGTTGGTCCATCCTGTGCCAGGGATTCTTCGCCTCGGTCATGGTCCTGATCGGCTCCTTCGAACAGCTCCTCATCTACATGGGGTTCGCCCTGAACATCTTCCCCTGGCTGGCCGTGCTCGGCGTCTTTGTGGAGAGACGGAGAAACGGCGGAAACGCCGCGGCCGGCGCCTACAAGACCTGGGGATACCCGGTGACCCCGCTCTTCTACCTCGTCGCGAGCCTGGGGCTGATGGCCGTCAACTATATCAACCGGCCGCTCGAATCGACGGCCGCGATCGTGACCGTCCTGGCCGGGATCCCGGTTTTCGTGCTTTGGCTGGGCCGGAAACGCTGACGGAATTCTCCGCGGTCGGCCTCGGCCGCCGATGGTAAAAAAAACGCGGACGGGAGTCAACCCATCGACTCCCCGGCATGAATGCCGGGGCTTGCTCAGGGTTAACCCTGAGCCCACTCAGCCCCATCTCCTCTCAAGGGGCTGAGTACAAAAGTGTCGCTTCTCGTCCCCGCCCTTAAAGGCGGGGCTTAGCGTCGGCGAACGGGTGAACTTCGGGCCTCCCTGTTCCGTATTTAATGACGGAAGCGGAATTCCGATGCTTCAATTCTATCGCGCCGACACTACACCACAGGGAGGTCCAGATTGTCAAATCGCCGCATGAACCTCAAATCGATTGCCCTCATCGCCGCGTGCGCTTGTACCCTTCTCCTCGCTCCGGCCCTTCGGGGCGGGTCGAGGACGGCCGAAGGCGAAACCCCGCTGGTCGTTCCCAAGGCCGAGCGGCCGCCCGTCCTTGACGGATCCCTGGACGAGCCGGTTTGGGCCCAAGCCCTTAAAGTCGACGGATTCAAAACGTTCAAGCCCGACTTCGGCAAGGAAGCGAGCCAGAAGACCGAGGCTTTTGTTACCTACGACGCCGAGAACTTCTACTTCGCCTTCCGCTGTTACGACAGCGAGCCGGCCAAGGTCAAGGCCGCCGTCAGCAAGCGCGACAACATCTTCCAGGACGACATCGTCTTCGTCAACATCGACACCTTCAACGACAACCAGAGCGCCTTCGTCTTCATGCTCAATCCCCTCGGCATCCAGGGCGACGGCATGCTGACCGTCGCCGGGAACATCGAGACCAGCTTCGACGCGGTCTGGTACAGCAAGGGCCGGATCGACGAGCGGGGCTGGTCGGTCGATGCCCGCATCCCCCTCCAGAGCATCCGCTTCCCGAACAAGGACGTCCTCACCTGGCGCATCCTCTTCATCCGCTTCTTCACCCGGACCTCGGAACAGGTCAGCCTCCCGCCCATCGACCCCGCGCAAGGCTCCCTGCTCAGCCAGGCGATGCCCCTCCAGCTCTCGGGCCTCAAGTACAAGAGGGTCGTCGAGCTCCTGCCCGCGCTCACCTACGGGAGGACGTCCGAAGCCTCCGAAGGCAAGCTCGTCAGGAACAAGGCCCTGGACATCGGCGACTTCAGCCTGACCGGAAAACTCGGGATCACTTCCGACCTGACCCTGGACGGGACCTACAATCCCGATTTCAGCCAGGTCGAGGCCGACGCAGGCCAGGTCGATTTCAACATCCGCTACGCCCTCTACTACGAGGAAAAACGTCCGTTCTTCCTGGAGGGGAGCGAGCTGTGGCAGTTCGGCGGCGCCATGGAGGAAGCCCCCCTGATGGCCATGGTTTATACCCGGACTATCAGCGACCCTATCTTCGGATTCAAGCTGACCGGCAAGATCACGCCGCGCGACACCCTGGCCGCGATCTACGCCCAGGACAACCTCCCGGGCGACCCGTTCGACGA
>JALHUR010000146.1 GCA_022867325.1 Candidatus Aminicenantota bacterium
CGCCAGGCCGCCCGCGGCATGAATACAGTAAACCGGAGGGCGGGTTCCTTCCGGTCTGATCGGCACGATCGGGGATGTGGCGACCAGGTAGGGCAAATGGGGCCGGCCGCTCTCGGCCGCCCCCTGCGCCGGTTTGGCCGTTTTACCCGCCAGAATCTCCAGGAGCATGGGCGCCAGACTGCTCACGGACACGCCCGCCGTCAGTTTGCCGTGCGGCAGAGAGACGTCATAGTGCGTTTCGAGACTGGCGACGAGCTCAACGCCCATCAGAGAATCCAGCCCGAGATCGGCAAGCGGGCGATCGTCGGCGAGCTTGGCGGGCGATGTGCGCAGAACCTTGGCGACGAGCGTCTTGACCTGCTTGGTCAGAATCTCCAGGCGTTCCCCCGCGGGAGCCGCCAGGACCGCTTCCTTTCCCTCGCCCGGGCTCTCTTGTCCCTCCGAGGAAAACTCCTTGATCACCTCGGACAGACTCGGCAAGGCCGCCGACATGGACTTGGAAAACTTCTGCCAGTCCATGTTGATGACGCCCACCTGTCCGCCGCCGGCGTGAATAAGTTGCCCGAGGATCCGCGTCGCCTGGCTCGGTGAGATGCCGAGAATGCCGTCGTGGCTGAGCATGCGCTCCACATCGCCGTGCCGGGCTACGTAGCCGACATCCGCGATGCGACCCCAGTTCACCGTCAGGGCCGGCAATCCGAGCGAGCGGCGATACGCGCAGAGCGCATCGAGGAAGGCGTTGGCCGCCACGTAACTGGATTGCCCGACGTTTCCTATCAAGGTGCTTACCGAGGAGAATGCGACGAAGAAATCCAGGGGCAACCGCTCCGAGCATTTGTGCAGGTTCCACGCTCCCGGCATCTTGGGAGCCGTAACCTTCAGGAAGCGTTCCCGGTTCTGCTGGGCAATCAGGCCGTCATCCAGGACCATGGCCGAATGGACAATGCCGCGCAGTGGAGGCGCCCACGCCCCGATCCCGTCGAACAGGCCTCTCACCTGTTCTTCTGAGCTGACGTCCACAGCCTCCACGCGGACCTCGGCGCCCGCCGCTTCCAGCCGGCCGACGGCCTCCCGGACTCCCTCGCCCGCATCTCCCGACCGGCTCGCCAGCACCAGGTGTTTGGCCCCCTGTGCCGCCATCCATTCCGCAACGCTCAAGCCCAGGCCCCTCGTGCCGCCGACAACCAGGTAACTGCCCTTGGGATTAAAACGTACGGTATCGAACTCAGCGGATTCCGGTTTGACGTCGCCGTCCGGCATGCCGATGACCACCTTTCCCGTGTGTCGGGCCTGCGCCATATGGCGAAAAGCGGCGGCAATCTTAGAAACACGGAATGTGCGGTGGGGCAGAGGAGAAAGTTCGCCCGCCTCGAAGCCTTTCAACACATCTTCAAACATGCGCGCCATAAGGTCCGGCTTGTCGGCCATGACCTGCGCTATATAGATGACGTGCATCGATACGTTGTTACGGAGCGAACGCAGCCCGATGCTGGAGTCGCGGTAGATGTCCATCTTTCCAAGTTCCAGGAATCGTCCATAGGGCGCCAGACAGTCGAGCCCTTTGGCAATGGCGGTCCCCGCCAGCGAGTTCAGGACTATATCGACTCCCCGTCCGTCCGTGGCATCGAGCACCTCATCCGCAAACGCCAGGGATCGCGAGTCCATGACCCGGGCTACACCCAACCCGCGGAGAAAGTCCCGCTTCTCCGGGCTTCCGGCGGTGGCGAATATCTCCGCGCCCGCCCGTTCCGCAATCTGAATCGCGGCCAGCCCGACGCCGCCGGTCGCCGAGTGAATGAGCACTTTGTCGCCGGCCTTGATTCGGCCCAGATGGTGAAGGGCGAAATGGGCCGTCAGAAACACGATGGGAATGGTCACGCCTTCAGCGAAGCTCAGCCCGCGAGGCATTCTCGCCGCGAACGCGGCAGGCATGGTCACGTGCGAAGCCAAGCATCCGGGTCCTATGGCTATAACTTCGTCGCCCTTCTTCAGGTGCTGAACACCCTTGCCCACGGCCACGATTCGCCCGGCGCATTCGTCGCCGAGAAGCAGGTCCCGATCACTTTCCATGGGATAAATTCCCAGAGCCTTCATGATGTCCCGGAAATTGAGCGCCGCGGCCCGCGTTTCAATCTCCACCTGTCCGGCGCCGGGCCGGCGCCGCCGGATGTGGCGTATGGACAGCCGGTCCAACATGCCGGATGAGGGGCACTCCACCCGATAGGGTAGGATGTTCCCGGCCGGTCGGCGCGCGTACTCGTTCAGCGATGTGCGTGCCACCTTCATGACGTGGCGGCACGATCCCCGAAACGCGATCTCGCTTTCGCCGTCCTGCGCGGCGATCTCCTCGATCAACGCCGCGGATTCGTTCTCGTCCGGTTGCGGAGGAAGATCGATCATCCGGCAGAGCGCGTGGGGACGTTCGTTGACGACCACGCGGCCCATACCCCACAGCGGAGCCTGTGCCACCGAGACGGTCTCGCCTTCCTCCACGGCCACGGCCCCGCGCGTGATCAGGCAGAGCCGCGGCCTGGGAACGTCGGCCCGGCGCTCCGTCAAGGCCTGGACGAGGTGCATGACGCAGTGGCACCCGAGCGTTTCCGCTTCCCGCAGCAAGGGGCTTGTGAGATCCTGCGGCGCCGCGGCGTCCAGGCTCCAGAAATGCAGAATCCCATCGAGCGGCGGGCCGCTGGCATAGATGGAGCAGATGAGCCCGTGCATGTCTTCGGCGGCTTCCGGCCTTATGGTGAACGCGCTTCCATCCGATCCATCAAACGCGCTGCCTGCCCGAACGCGGATAACGCCGCAGCCGCTCTGCTCGAGCCGCGCCGCGACCCGCGCCGCGACGCCGCTTCGATCTTCGAACACCAGCCATCGCCCCCTCACGGCCGCCGTTCCCGTCAAACGCGCCGCCGGCTTCCCGTCCGAGCGCGGCGTCCCCGGCCCCGCCACATACAGCGCCACGCCCGGCTCCTCCGAGCGGCGGACACCGCTGAGGCATTCCACGGACGGGAATCCCGTCGCGCGCAGCACGCGCCGCCACTGTTCTCGTCCCAGATTCGGGCCGCTATCGTCCCGGTATTCGTCTTGATATCGCCACCAGCCTTCGGTCAGACCGAAGACCAGATCGGCCCAGCGCGGAGCCTTCTCGAGCTCCATCAACACCAGGAGCCCCGAAGGCGTCAGCAGTTCTCGAACGTGTCGCAAAGTCTCATTCAGGTCGCGGGTGGCGTGCAGAACGTTCGCGGCGATCACGATGTCAAACGAGCGGGGAGGGATGTCCTGCTCGGCCGGCCGTTTCTCGATGTCCAGGACCCGGTACTTCACGAACGGATAATCGAAGAACTTCTTCTCGGCGTGGTCGAAAAATGTGGGCGAGATATCCGTGAAGACGTACTCCGTGCGAGCGGGCTCGAGGCGGGGAAGCACAAAGCTGGTCGTCCCTCCCGTACCGGCGCCGATCTCCAGGATACGCACATTTTGCGCGGCCGGCACGTGTCCCGCGGCGGCGGCCACGGCATCCGCCGCGAGACCGTTCGCCTCCCGGTCCCACAACGAATCCTGATAGAGATGCTCGGCCGTATCCATCGTTCCGCGCGGGAAGATCAGGTTCAGGGCGTTCTCCTTGCCTCGGAGGATCGAGGGGAGATTCTCGCCGCATCGGCGCAGAAGCGTCAGTTCGGCCTGGCACATGGGCAGGCGGCGCAGCAACTCGCGCCACAGCGCCCGAGGCTGAACGGCTTCCGGCTCCGACCGGACGGTCCATTGGCCGCTCGTCTCTTCCAGCAAGCCCCGTTCTTTCATGAAGCGCAGGTACAGGCCAAAGACCTTGTCGTGCTGCGGAGCCACGCGCAGCGACTTCGCCAATTCCCCCGCCTTGACTCGCTCGCCTCTTTTTATCGGCCACCCCATTTGCCTGCACGCGCCGGATATGTAGAGCAGACACAGCCTGTCTATTGTTTCACTGCATGCCAAGTAGCGGTCCAACTCCAGGCGTTCTTCTTCCGCTCGGGGTCGTGACCGGCGACGCATCTTGTTCATAACGTCGCGAGGCTCGGGCATCGCCCGCGCACTCTCCGCTTCTTCGCGTCCGGGCCGAGGGACTGCCTTCCACCGGACTCGATAGAGCCAGTGCTGAGCCGGGCTGGACGTATCCGCAGCCGCGCGCGACACGAGCTGACAGCGGAACCCGCGGATCTCCATCAGCGCGCGGCCGTCTTCGGCGCAGACCACCACGTCCCCGACGAGCGTGCGAGCGCCCAGCGCCGTGAGGCGGGTGTGGCTCCAGACCTCCGGCGGCAGTCGATTAAAGAGGCGCGCGCGGGCGACGTGCACGGGGAGAAACAGCTCTCCGCCCCAGCGTTCTTCGGGCAGGGCGGCGGACAGGACCTGCAGGCACCCGTCCAGCACGACAGGATGGGCCAGGTAGCCTGTGAGGGAATCCCTCACGCCCTCAGGAAGGATCACCCGCCCGAGTGCCTCGCGGTTCCCGCGCCACACCGCGCGGACAGCGCGGAATGCCTCTCCGAACTCGAGGCCGGCGGCAGCGAACCGAGCATAGGGGTCCATTTTTTCCGTCTGTTCCGTCAACCGTGCGCGTAACTTGGCCAGATTCAGTCGTGGCGGATCGATCGCCTGGCCCGAGCCTCGAAGATAGCCCGCGGCGTTGCGGTCCCAGCCTTCCGATGACTCTGAGGCGCGGCTCGTGATGACGAATCGGGCCGTGTCGGGTGCGTATCGAAACTGCGCCAGAGCCGCGTCGCCGCGCTGGGGAAGAACCAGCGCTTTTGCGATGTCCAGTTCCTCGACAACCACGGGAAAACGCCCGAAGATCGCGTTCCCTGCGCCCAGGGCCATTTCGATATATCCCGCGGCGGGGAATATCGTGTGGCCCTGTACCACATGGTCCTTCAGGTACGGCAGAAGCTTCGTGTCGAGCCTCGATTGCCAGGAGGGCTCGGCCGTGTGCAGGTCGAACATGAGAAGCGGGTGCGCCGGAGCCTCCGTGCGGGCCTTCCGGCTTTCCGCCGGCTCGATCCAATACGATTCGGACTGCCAGGCGTAGGTCGGCAGACGGACGGTCCGGCAGCCGGCGCGGAAGAGTTTCTCCCATGTCACCTGCGCGCCTTGCGCGTGAAGCGCTCCCGCAAGGCCCAGCAGCGCGGCCTTTTCCGGTCTATTCTTCATCAAGGTCGGCAGAACCGTTATCTTCCGGCCGCGGGCCGAGGCGGTCTCCATGATTGGGCGGCTCAACACGGGCTGGGGACTGATCTCAACGAAAAGGTTATGGCCTCCTTCCAGAAGCGTCTCGATCACGGGGCCGAAGCACACCGTCTGCCTGACGTTGCGCCACCAGTATTCAGCCCCGTAATCTTCCCGGCCGGCCGGCCCTCCCGTCACGGTCGAGAAGATCGGAACCGTGGCGCCTCGAGTGGCGACCTTGCCCAGGGCCTGAAGCAGATTATTCTGCACCGAATCCATCTGGTGACTGTGGAAGGCGTACTTGACGTCGAGGAAACGGACGAAAATCTCCCTGGACTTGAGTTCGGCTGCGACTTCCTCGAGCACGTCCTTGTCCCCCGACAGAGTGACGGACTGGGAGCTGTTGAGAGCGCCGACACTGATCCGTCCGTCAAACCGTTGGATGAGAGCCGCGGCCTCATCCCGCGAGAGTCCCGCGGCCAGCATCGTCCCGCTGTGGTCGGAAGCCAGATCCATGCAGCGTCCCCGGTGATAGATCACACGGGCCGCCTCCCGCAGGCTCAACACGCCCGCGACGTGCGCGGCTGCCACCTCGCCGACACTATGTCCGACGACTGCCGCCGGGACAATGCCCCACGACTTCAGCAGCTCCGCCAGTGCGACCTGGATCGCGAAAATGGAGGGCTGCGCAATGACGGTGACATCCATCCTTGAATCGTCCTTGCCGCGCCCGAGCTCCTCTATGATGGACCAGTCTCCGATCTCCCGTACGAACCGGTCGCAGGCCTGGATGGTTCGCCGGAAAACCCGCTCGCTTTCTAGGAGTTCGGCGCCCATGTTCCACCACTGCGGTCCTTGCCCCGAGAAAACGAATACCGGCCCCTTACCCGGCAGGCTGCCGGCCTTGCCCGACGTCAGACCCGGACGCCGTTCGTCCCTATAAAAAGCAACCAGTTGCTCGCAGATCTCCTTGTTGCTCGCGCCCACCACGCAAAGCCGGTGCGGATGGTGTGTTCGACGAGTGGCCGCCGTGTACCCTATCGATTCCGTGTCGGCTTCAGCGGTATCCGCGGACAGAAACGCGTGATACCTTGCCGCTTGGGCTTTCAGGGCCTGCTCGGTCTTTGCCGATAGGACCAGCGGCACGGCACGTCCGCGCTCCGTACAACGGTCGTGCCGGCGTTTCCGGACGGGCGGCAGGGCTTGCAGCAGGGCGTGCGCGTTGGTGCCCCCGAATCCAAAGGAGTTGACACAGGCGAGCATCTGCTCGCACGGTACAGGCTCGAGTGAGGTCGGCACGCGGATTTTCAGCCTCTCGAAATCAATATTGGGATTCGGCGTTACGAAATGCAGATTCGGCGGTATCCGGCCGTGGTGCAGGATCAGCGCCAGTTTGATCAGACCGGCCACACCAGCGCCCGCCTCCAGGTGCCCGATGTTGGTCTTGACTGAGCCGACCGGGCACGGCTCGGCGAGGGGCCGCCCTTCGCCGAGGACCGTGCCCAGCGCGTTTGCCTCTATGGGGTCGCCCACGGGCGTGCCGGTGCCGTGCGCTTCCACGTAGCGGATCGCGGCAGGCTGGATGCCGGCCTGAGCGCACGCCTGGCGAATGATCGCCATCTGTGCTTCGCCGTTCGGGACCGTGATGCCCGGCGTCCGGCCGTCCTGGTTGAGCGCCGTACTGAGAATCACCGCGTAGATGCGATCCCGGTCGGCCAGCGCGTCGGAAAGCCGCTTCAGCGCCACGACACCCGTGCCCTCACCCCGCACGAAGCCGTTGGCCCGCGCGTCAAACGTCTTGCAGGCGTTATCCGGCGCAATCATGCCCATCCGGCTGAAGGACACATAGGGCAGGGGACTGATCAAGGCGTTGACACCCCCGACCAGGGCGAATTCGCACTCGTTGTTCGCGAGACTGCGGCAGGCGGCATGCAGAGCGACAAGCGAGGACGAACAGGCGGTGTCTATCGCAAAGCTCGGGCCCGAGAAGTTGAACGCGTGTGATATCCGGTTCGCGGCAATGCTGATGGCTACACCCGTTACCGAGTATACGTCCCCCGGCGGCAGATCCGAGTGGATGAGCTGCAGGTTCGCGTAGTCGGTTGTTGAGATGCCGACGAAGACTCCTGCGGGATAATCTCGATGGGGATCCACCACGATGCCGGCGTCCTCGATCGCCTCCCAGACCGCATGCAGAAGCAGACGCTGCTGCGGATCCATAGAGGCCGCTTCGCGCGGCGAAATCCCGAAAAAGTCCGCATCGAACGCGGCGATCCCTTCGATGAAGCCGCCCCACTTGGAGACGGATTTCCCAGGCTTGCCCGGCGTGGGATCATAATACTTGTCGATATTCCACCGATCAGGCGGAATCTCCGTGATCGCGTCCACCCCGTCGCAGAGGTTCTTCCAGAATGCCTCAGGGGTATTGGCTCTGCCGGGAAAACGGCATCCGATTCCTATAATCGCTGTCGGTTCCGGCTTCTTCATTTCAATCTCAGAGACTCCCGTTCCGCGGGACTAGAACGAGTCTTTACTTAGCCTCGTCCCAGTGCGAGCCCCAGCCGAGATGGACCTTGAGGGGGACTTCGAGCGGGGCGACGTTTTCCATGCGATCACGGACGATGGGCTCCAGGGCCGTCCGCTCCCCCTCGGGGACCTCGAAGACGAGCTCGTCGTGAACCTGGAGGATCATCCGCGACTTGAGCTTGTTGTCGCGAAGGGCGCGCCAAATCTCGACCATGGCCTTCTTCATGAGGTCGGCGGCCGTCCCTTGGATGGGCGTATTGAGGGCGATCCGGCGGCCGGCCTGCTGGGCGATCTTGTTGTCCTGGCGCAGCTCCGGGACCTGGCGCTGCCGGCCGAAGAGCGTCTCGGAATAGCCGCGCTCCTCGGCGTCCCGGACAATGGTCTCCAGGAAATCCCGGACGCCCGGATACTCCTCGAAGTAGCGATCGATGAATTTTTGGGCCTCGGCGGGTGTCGTACCCAGCTCCCGGGCCAGCGAGAACCCCCCCGCGCCGTAGATGATGCTGAAGTTGATGACCTTGGCCCGGCGCCGCATGTCGTCGGGAAAGAGGGAGGCCTCGTTTCCGAACACCCGCTTGGCCGTCTCGGCGTGGATGTCCCGGTCCTTGAGGAAAATCTCGACCAGGGCCGGGTCCTTGGAGAGGTGGGCGAGCACCCTGAGCTCGATCTGGGAATAATCGGCGGCGAGGAGGAGATTTCCTTTCTCGGCGATGAAGGCTTGGCGGAAGCGCCGTCCCATCTCGCCCCGGATCGGGATGTTCTGGAGATTGGGCGCGCTTGACGACAGCCGGCCGGTGGCCGTGACGGTCTGGTTGTAGGACGTGTGGATCCGCCCCGTCCGCGGGTTGACGAGCTCCACCAGGGCGTCGGCATAGGTCGACTTGAGCTTGGAGAGCTGACGGTACTCGAGGACCTGGCCGACGAGCGGATGAAGGGGGGCGAGCTCCTGGAGGGTCTCCAGGGACGTCGAGAAGCTCTTGGTCGCCTTCGTCTTCCGCGAGGCGGGCAGGTTGAGCTTGCTGAAAAGGACCTCGGCCAGTTGCCGGGGCGAGTTGATGTTAAAGACGACGCCGGCCAGCTCGTGGATCCGGGCCGTCAGCCGTTCCAGGTCCTTGCCGAGCTCCCGGGAGAGCGCCTTCAAGGCGCGGCCGTCGACCTTGACTCCGGCCATCTCCATGTCGGCCAGGATCCGGATCAGGGGCTTTTCGATGTCGAGATAAAGCCGGTCGAGCTTCTTGGCCTCGACCCGGGGCCAGAGGACGTCCCTCAGGCGGAGGGCGATGTCCGCGTCCTGGCAGGAATAGGCCGTGACGGCCTCGATCGGGACTTTGTCCAGCGTCGTCGCGGATTTCCCTTTACCGGCGATGTCTTTGTAGGGCGTTTTCGTTTCCTGGAGATAGTGGGCGGCCAGGCGCTCCAAGTTGTGCTTGCCCCAGTTGGGCTCCAGGAGATAGGAGAGGACCATCGTGTCGCTTTCGATCCCGTCGAGGCCGATTCCCTCCCCGGCCAGGACGACGGCGTCGTACTTAATGTTCTGGCCGGTCTTCTTGACGGCCGCGTCCTCGAGAACCCCGCGCAGGGCGTCGAGGGCGGCCCGCTTGGGGATCTGGGCGGGGGCATTCGGGTAGTCGTGTCCGAGCGGAAGGTAAAAGGCCTCATCGGGCTCGAGCGCGAACGAAATCCCGACCAGCTTGGCCAAGGTGGGATCGGGACTGTCGGTCTCGGTGTCGATGGAGACGGCCGCTGTTTTCTTGATTCGGCCGATGAGCTTCTTGAGCTCCGCCATGTCCAGGATGGCCGCGTAGCGGGTCTTGCGCTTCTCGATGTCCCGGCCGTATTCGGAGGCCAGGGTTGTGAATTCGAGCTCGCGGAACAAGCGCAGCAAGGCTTGGGCGTCCGGCGCGGAAACGACGAAGTCGTCGAGGGCGAAGGAGACATCGAGGTCGGTCCGGATGGTCACCAGCTCCCGGCTCATCTTGAGGAGCTCCAGGCTTTCGCCGATTTTTTCCTTGAGGCGGGGGTTCCGGAGCTTATCCAGATCCTTAAGGAGAGCGTCGAGCGACCCGTGCTCTTCGATGAGACGCTTGGCCGTTTTCTCGCCGACTCCCGGGACGCCGGGCACGTTGTCCGAGGGATCGCCCCAGAGGGAAAGGACGTCCACGACCTTGGAGGGCGGTGCGCCGAAGAACTCGCGGACGCCCGCCTCGTCGAGGCGGATCTCCTTGGACGGATTGTAAACGGAGACCAACGGTTCGACAAGCTGGAGCAGGTCCTTGTCGGTCGAAACGATGACCGTGGGGATTTTCTTCAAGGCGGCCCGGACGGCCAGCGTTCCCAGGACGTCGTCCGCCTCGAACCCTTCGGACTCCCGGACGGGTATTCGCATCGCCCCCAGGATTTCCTTGAGCTTGGGGATCTGGCGGACGAGGTCGTCGGGCATGGGTTTCCGATGGGCCTTGTACTTTTTATAGACCGCATGCCGGATGGTCGGTCCCTTGGTGTCGAAGACGACCCCCAGGTAGCGGGGGCTCTCATCCCCCACGATCTTGCGGAGGGTCATCAGGAACCCGTAGATGGCGTTGGTCGGAAAGCCGTCCGAGGTCGAGAGCCGCTGGATGGCGTAGAACGAACGGTAGAGGAGGGAATTCCCGTCGATCAGGACGAGCCGGTCTTCGCTCATGGAAGCAGGGCCGGACCCCTCGGCGCGAGACCGGAAATTGTCCTATCCCTCCGGCCCTTGGCCGGACGGCTTTCCGTTCGGGGCCAGAATGTGGTCGAGCTTCCCCTCGGAGATCTCCCGAATGATGGTCCCGTGCTGCTCTTCCATGATCCGCCGGATGACCGTCTTGCTCTGGGGCGTTCCCAGAAGGTGGGTGTAAAAGCTCTTCCGCGAGGAGGCGAGCTTCCCCGCGACGTAGATGAGGGACTCGATGTACTGGGCGGACGGCCCCATGTCCTGGGTTTGGACGTGGACGGAAACGCCCTTGTAGTCAAGCTTCGTGTTGAAACCGAACACTCCTTCGCTCCCTTGTCCTTGGCCGGCATTTATTTTAACCAACTTATGGCGAAAAAAGCAATTGATTTCTAGGGGAGAATGGGCCGGACTTGGAATTTCGCGCGATAGCCTTCCGGCCCGTCCGAGGAGAGGGGGTTGGGCGGAGATCGGCCGAATGAAGAGCGAATCCGGGGCGGTTGACCCGTTCGCCGAAATTGAGTCTTATTTTCAAGACGGGGAAGGGAAGCTCGGCTCAGGGTCAATACTCATGAGCCGGAAACGTCTCATGAGTACGGGCGCTCAAACTCCTGCAATGAGAATGAGTCTGAGGAGCTTCCGCCCCATACAAGCCTTTGGATTGGGGCTTGCTTAGGGTTTGACAAACGGGGCCGAGTTGGTATAATAAGGCGATTCTTGCCGAGGAACCCACATGCTTATCGATATTGATAAACTTCCGAAGGAAGGCCTGACAGTCAATCGGGACTTCGAGTACCCGAGCGCTGAGCTCGTCGAGGAGGATGCCGTCTTCCTGAAGCCCGTCCACGTCGAGCTGATCGTCAAGAAGTACTTCGACCAGGTCCAGGTCGCGGGCCGGATCGCGACCGTGCTTCGGTTCAACTGCAGCCGTTGCCTGACGCCCTTTGAGTACCCGGTCGATTCCAGGTTTGACCTTATCTACCTTCCCGAGGAGATCGAAGAGATCAAGGAAGAGCTCGAGGAGGAAGACGTCAATACGCTCTACTACACGGCCCCCCACCTCGACCTGCGGGAAGTCGTCCTGGAGCAGCTCAACCTGACCTTCCCCCTCCGGCCGCTCTGCGCGGAGAATTGTCCGGGCATCTGCCCGGTCTGCGGGGTTGTCGGCCGCGACGGAACCTGCTCCTGCACGGTTCCCGGCGCCGACCCGCGCTTTCAGCCGCTCAAATCCATTATGAAGGACAAGAAGTAAATGCCCAATCCTAAAAGACGCCATTCCCCGTCCCGCACGGGCAAACGCCGGGCCCACGACGGACTGACCATCCCCTCCTTCTCCGTCTGCTCCAACTGCGGAACGCCCAAGCTGCCCCACCGGGCCTGTCCCCAATGCGGGTTCTATCGCGGCCGCCAGGTCATCGAGGGGACCGAGAAGTAGCGCGACCAGGAATTAAGATGAAAATCGCCGTTGACGCGATGGGGGGGGATTTCGGACCGCGGGTGACCGTGGCCGGAGCCCTCCAGGCCGCCGAAGACTTCCGGGTCGAAGTCTTGTTGGTCGGCGTCGAGGAGCTCATCAAAAAAGAGTTCGACAGGAGCCCCCGGCCCCATGCCCGCGTCACCATCGTCGATGCGCCCGAGGCCATCGGGATGGGCGAGGGGATCTTCTCCTTCCGCAAGAAAGCCCGCTCCTCGATCCTGGTCGGGGCGCAGCTCCTCAAGGAGGGCGCGGCCGACGCTTTCGTCTCGAACGGCAACACGGCCGCCGTCGTCTATATCTCCCGGCGGGTTCTGGGCGCCATGGAAGGGGTCAATAAGCCCGCCCTGGCCCTTCTCGTCTCCTCGCTCCAAGGCCTGACGCTCCTCATCGACGTCGGGGCCAACGCCAACTGCCGGCCCCAGGACCTCGAGCAGTTCGCCGTCATGGGACGGGCCTTCATGGAGAGCGCCCTCGGCCTGGCCGATCCTCGGATCGGCCTGATGAGCATCGGCGAGGAGGACGGCAAAGGGAACGACCTGACCAAGGAGGCCTTCCGGCTCCTCGAAACGGCGCCGATCCGCTTCATCGGCAACATCGAGGGCAAGGACCTGTTCAGCGGGAAGGCCGATGTCATCGTCAGCGACGGCTTCACCGGGAACGTCGCCCTCAAGGTCAGCGAGGGGGTCGTCGAGACGCTCCTCTCGATGGGCCGTCACGAGATCACGAAGAACCTCCTGGCCAAGGTCGGGTTCTTCCTGATGAAGAGAAACCTCAAGAAGATCTACCGGAAGCTTGACTACTCCGAATACGGGGGAGCCTTGCTCCTCGGCCTCAAGGGCGGCTGCATCATCGGACACGGTCGCTCGAACCCGAACGCCGTCCGGAACGCCGTCCGGCTGGCCCGGGACTTCGTGGCCAACCGGGTCCAGGACCGGATCCGGACCGAGATCGGCCGCGCCCGCCAGGCGACGGGAGGGATCTGAGATGACCGCCATTTTTAAAGACAAGGTCGCGATCGTGACCGGCGCCTCTCAGGGCATCGGGGAAACCATCGCCCTCGATCTGGCCGAGGCCGGGGCCAAGCCGGCCCTGGTCGACGTCCAGGAAGAGAAACTCCAGGCCGTCGCCGCCAAGATCCGGGAGATGGGAGCGGAAGCCTCCGTCCACACGGCCGATGTCTCCAAGTTTGACCGGGTCGGCCGGGTCGTCGAGGATGTCCTGGCCCGCTGGGGGCGGGTCGATTTTCTCGTCAATAATGCGGGGATCACCCGCGACAACCTCCTCCTCCGGATGAAAGAGGAGGAATGGGACGCCGTCCTGGCCGTCAACCTCAAGGGAACCTTCAACTTCTGCCGGGCCGTCGTCCGCCCCATGCTCAACCAGAAGTCGGGCCGGATCGTCAACATCGCCTCGGTCGTCGGCGCCATGGGGAACGCCGGCCAGGCTAACTACTCGGCCTCCAAGGCCGGGGTCATCGCCTTCTCGAAATCGCTGGCCCGCGAGATCGCTTCGCGGGGGATCACCGTCAATTGCGTCGCCCCCGGCTACATCCAGACGGCCATGACCGACAAGCTTCCCGAGGCGGTTAAGAAGGCCTTCCTGGAGGCGATTCCCCTCCGGCGCTTCGGCCGGCCCGAGGACGTGGCCGCCGCCGTCCGGTTTTTATGCTCGGAGGGGGCGTCCTATATCACCGGCCAGGTCATCCATCTCAACGGCGGTTTGTATATGTAAAGAAGTCCCGCGGGGTTCTCCTAACCGGAGTCCCGGAATTTAGATTTAGAGGAGGAGTGGACAATGCAAAGAGAAGAACTCCTGAAGAAGGTCAAGAGCATCGTAGCCGACAAGCTGAGCATCGGCGAGGAGCAGATCACCGAACAGGCCTCTTTCATCGACGACCTGGGGGCGGATTCCCTCGACACCGTGGAACTGGTCATGGCCCTGGAGGACGAGTTCGGCCTCGACATCCCCGACGAGGACGCCGAGAAGCTGACGACCGTCGGCAAGGCCATAGATTACATCATGTCCAAGGTCTCCTGAGACTTTCGTTCACTATTCGATGACGGTATCTTCTTCTTCCGCGCAAAAACTATGCCCGCAGAGGCGGGTTGTCGTCACCGGGATCGGCCTGGTGACGCCCCTGGGCGTCGGGACGGCCCGGAACTGGGAAGCCCTGCTGAAGGGCGAAAACGGGGTCGGCCCGATCACCCGCTTTGACGCCTCCCGGCTCTCGACCCGGATCGCGGCCGAGGTCAAGGGTTTCGACCCGATCGCCTTTATCGACAGGAAGGAGGCCCGCAAGATGGACCTCTTCATCCAGTACGCCGTGATTGCGGCCCAGCTGGCCGTCGATGACGCCGGGATTTCGCCCGCACGCCTCCAGGGCGACCATTGCGGAGTTTACGTCGGGTCCGGGATCGGCGGGATCGGCACGATCGAGGACCAGCTCAGGATCCTGATCGAGAAGGGCCCGGACCGGGTCTCGCCCTACTTCTTGATCGCGTCCATTATCAACGAGGCCTCGGGCCAAATTTCGATCCGCTTCGCCGCCAAGGGCCCCAACTCGGCCCTGGCGACGGCCTGCTCGACCGGTTGCCATGCGATCGGCGACTCCTTCCGGATAATCGCCCGGGGCGACGCCGACATCATGATCGCGGGCGGGGCGGAAGCGCCCATCACGCCCCTGGGAATGGCCGGATTCTGCTCGATGAAGGCCATGTCGACCCGCAACGACGATCCCGCCCGCGCCTCGCGTCCCTTCGACGCAAAGCGCGACGGGTTCGTCATGGGCGAAGGGGCCGGGATTCTCCTCCTCGAGGAGCTCGGGTTGGCCCTCGATCGCGGCGCCAAGATCTACGCCGAGGTCGTCGGCTACGGGATGACCGGCGACGCTTACCATCCGTCGGCGCCGTCCCCGGACGGCGACGGCGCTGTCCGGGTCATGCGGCGGGCCATCGCCGACGCCGGGATCGATCCGTCCGAGATCGGCTATATCAACGCCCACGGGACCTCGACCCCCTACAACGACAAGATCGAGACGGCGGCCATCAAGCGCGTCTTCGGCGCCCACGCGGCCAAGATCGGGATCAGTTCGACCAAGTCCATGACCGGACACCTGCTCGGCGCGACGGGCGGCCTCGAGGCCGGGATCACGGCCCTCTGCCTCAAGCACCACATCATGACCCCGACCATCAACTACGAGGTGCCCGACCCCGAGTGCGACCTCGACGACGTCCCCAATCAGGCCCGGCCCGCCGAGATCCGCTACGGACTCAGCAATTCCTTCGGGTTCGGCGGCACCAACGGCAGCATCCTCCTCAAGCGCTTCGAAGAATAAAAAATGAACATCTTCGTTTTCGTCAAACGGGTTCCCGATACGGAGTCCCGGATCCGCATCCAGGACGGCGGCAAGGCCGTCGCCGAGGAAGGGCTGAATTTCGTCCTCAGCCCCTACGATGAATACGCCGTCGAGGAGGCCCTCAGGCTCAAGGAGGCCAAGGGCGGGACGGTCACGGCCGTCGCCCTCGGCCCGGACGAGGCCCTGGTCATTCTCCGCAAATGCCTGGCCATGGGCGCCGACGAGGCCGTTCTGATCAAAGACGTCGGTCCCGAGACCTACGACGGACTGCGAACGGCGGCCATCCTGGCCAAATATGTGACCGCCAAGGTTCCCCAGTTCGACCTCCTCCTGTTCGGTAAGCAGTCCATGGGCGCCGACAACGCCCAGGTTCCATCGATGGTCGGAGAGCTGCTGGGGCTGCCCCAGGTCAACGTCGTCACCAAGCTCGAAATCGAGGGTGGAGCGGGGACGGCCCTGCGCGAGATCGAGGGCGCCCGCGAGAAAGTCGTTTTTTCGCTTCCCGCCGTGATCAGCGCTCAGAAAGGGCTCAACGAGCCGCGCTACGAAACGCTGCGCGGGATCATGGCCGCCAAGAAAAAAACCATCCCGGTCGTGACGGTCGCCGAGCTGAGGCTGTCCGCGGAGGAGACGGCCGCCCGGGTCGAAATCCTGCGGATCGAAGCCCCCTCGGCCCGCAAGGCGGGGAGGGTCGTGACCGGCCCGGCCGCCGACGCCGCCCGGCAGCTCGTCGAGTTCCTGCACAACGACGCCAAGGTCATCTGAGAGGAGCCGGCCATGATACTCGTTTTCCTGGAAATCCGCGAAGGCAAGATCAAGAAGAGCTCCCTGGAAGTATTGAGCGAAGGCGCGCGGCGCGCCGGCGAGATGAACGCGGCCCTGGCCGCGGCCGCCGTCGGGCCGTTCGACCGCGCCCTGGCGGCCGAGGTCTTCGGATTGGGCGCCCGGACTCTCTATCATCTGGATGGCCCGGCCCTCGAGAAGTATTCCTCGCAGGGATTCGCCCTGGCCTTGGCCGGCCTGGCGGCCGAGGTCAAGCCCAAGGCCGTTTGGATGGCCGCCTCGGCCCTGGGAAGGGACTTGGCCCCGCGACTGGCCGCCAAGCTCAAGGCCGGCCTGGCTTCGGACTGCACCAAGGTCGCCGTCGCCGGCGGCCGGCTCGAATACACCCGGCCCATCTTCGCCGGGAAGGCGCTGATGACCCTCGCCCTCCAGGGCGATCCCGGGCTGGCGACGCTGCGGCCGAACGTTTTCGCGCTCGGCGAAGCCAAACCCGCCCAGGGCGAGGTCGTCAAGAAGACGGCGGCCGTGGCCGAGGGCCAAATCAAGGCCCGCGTCGAGGAGATCCAGAAGGAGCAGGGCGCGGCCCTCGACGTGACCGAGGCCGAGATCATCGTCTCGGGAGGCCGCGGTCTCAAGGCGGCCGAAAACTTCGGGATTCTGCGGGAGCTGGCCGCCATCCTGCCCCGGGCCGCGGTCGGGGCCTCGCGCTCGGCCGTCGATTCGGGTTGGATCGACCACCAGCATCAGGTCGGCCAGACCGGAAAGACCGTGTCTCCCAACCTCTACATGGCCTTCGGCGTTTCGGGCGCCATCCAGCACCTGGCCGGGATGTCGGGCTCCAAGGTCATCGTCGCCGTCAACAAGGATCCCGAAGCGCCCATCCTCAAGGTCGCGGATTTCGGGATCGTGGGCGATCTGTTCGAGGTCATCCCTCCCCTGAAGGACGAGCTCAAAAAAGCCCTGTCGGAATAGATCCGGCAGCGCGCTTACGCCCGGCGTCATCGCGGCTATCCGGACATTCGGGGACAGGATTAATTTTCATCCCCGCCTCCACTACCTGGTGACCGAGGGCGGAGTGGACGCGGCGGCCGAGGGGAATTGACACCGCCATGCGGCCGGCGATATAATTCCGTCATGATCAGGGGGAGAGATTCGTCGCTCATAGTGAGAATTCAGCCCGCACGGAAAAAGGAAAATCCTATAATCCAAGAGGAGGTGTATCTGAAGGAATACGAAAGCGTATTGGATTGCAGAGTCAGTTTGCGGGAGTACATCGATTTTTACAATCAAGAAAGGGAGCACCAATCCCTTGATTACCGCACTCCTGCGAAGGTTCATTTGGGTCAACTTGCTTTAAGGGCGGGTTGAATGATCAAAATGGAGTCCACCTGTTTTGCGTCAATAAATGTTCTGGACAAACCAGACCATTATATTTTGCCCAAGTTTCGAGCGAGCATTTTGCCTAACGTTTCCGGTGTTTGTGAAGTTGCCCGAAGGGCAATTTGGGGAAGCGTAGCTTCCCACAAACACCGTGTTAGATGAAGTTGCTGCCGATTTTCTTTTTTTAACTCCCCTCTATCAAACATGCTAACGCTCTCCTAAAAATGACTTTCTGACCTCGTCATTTTTAAGAAGATTTATTGCTATATCTTCAAAAGCGATTTCGCCTATTTTAAATACATACCCTCTATTTGCGTACTCTAAAGCCACTCTGGCATTCTGTTCCACAAGCAGAATAGTTGTTCCATCTATGTTAATCTCCTTTATCTTTTCAAATACAGTGTCTATATAATTCGGAGAAAGCCCCAGAGATGGTTCATCCAATAGAAGCAGTTTTGGTTTTAGCATCAGGGCTTTGCCAATAGCAAGCATCTGCTGTTCACCACTGCTTAATGTTCCTGCCCTTTGTTTTTGCCTCTCTTTAAGGATAGGGAATATGCTGAATACCTTCTCTATTAGTTGTTTCACATCAGTCTTCGGTTGTTGGTTTCTTTTCCCCAGCACTGATAACTTAACACTGGAAACTGTATACGCACCCATTTCCAGATTCTCTAAAACGGTCATTGAAGTGAAGACCCGTCTACCCTCTGGCACCAGACAAAGTCCTTTCTCAACCAACTGATAAGGCTGTTTGCCATTTATATTTTCTCCTCTAAATAAGACCTCTCCTGATTTAGGTTTTACCAAGCCACAAATTGCCTTTAGAGCGGTAGTCTTGCCAGCACCGTTTGGACCTATCATTGCCACAATTTCTCCCTCATTTATATTGAGAGAGATATCATCCAGAGCAAGGACAGTATCGTAATATGCTGTTAAGTTTCTTACCTCAAGAAGCACTTTCACGCCTCCTGCCAAGATATGCTTCTATAACTTTTTCATTTTTAATTACCACTTCTGGATGACCTTCTGCAATCTTTTGACCATAGTTCAATACAATGATATTATCAGAAATATTTGTTACTACCTTCATATCGTGCTCAATAAAAAGAATCGTTTTGCCTTTATCTTTTAATTTCTTAAGCACATCAAGTATCTTGACCCTCATATTAGGGAAAACACCTGCCGTTGGTTCATCCAATAAAAAGAGTTCGGCTCCCGTTGCCAGGGCTCGGGCTAATTCAAGCAATCGTCTCTGTCCATGAGATAAATTCTGTGCAAGTTCGCCTTTTTTATCTGTAAGACCTACCAATTCAAGGTATTCTAAAGACTTCTCTCTATTTCTCTGCTCCTCGTCTTTCATAACCGTTGCTTGAAGAAGTGCGGATATAAGACCTTCACCTTTATCATATTTGGTTGCGAGCAATATATTCTCCATAACCGTAATCTGCGGGAAAAGCCGGATATTCTGAAACGTCCGTGAGATACCTAATCTGGCTATCTTGTAAGGTGGCAGATTAATAATCCTTTTATTCCTAAAATGTATATCTCCAGATTGAGCATTGCAGAATCCAGAGATTATATTAAAAACTGTTGTTTTCCCCGCACCATTAGGACCTACCAAGGCGTTTATAGTGGCTGGTTCAATAAAGAAGTTCAGGTTATCTACTGCAACAAGTCCGTCAAATTCCTTAGAAAGATTTTTAACTTCTAATAACATGTCGCCACTCATTTGAACCGATACACCCCCATTATCCCTTGAGGTCTTTTAAACATAAGGACTACAAGCAACAATCCATATATCATCTGTCTCATTGGCGCTGCAATTGAAGAAGGCATTCCCAAAAACCTCAGAAGTTCAGGGAAAACGACCAGAATTACCGCTCCCACCATAGAGCCTGATATACTTCCCATTCCTCCAAAGATAACCATAAGAAGGATGGTAATGGATTCCATTACATTGAAACTTGATGGGTCAATAAAGGTTATGTAATGGGCATAAAGACTTCCAGCAATACCGGCAAAGAATGCCCCGATAATGAAAACTAATAGTTTGTATTTAATTGTATTCTTCCCTAATGCCTGTGAGGCAATTTCATCTTCCCGGATAGACCTCAATATTCTGCCAAACGGAGAATTTACTATCCTGTTAATAATAAAAATAGTAATTACCACAAAAACCAAAACCAGTAATAGATAAGACCATATTTCTGACAATTGAAAACCGGCAATTGAAAACCCTGGTATTCCAGGCAGTCCCATTGGTCCTCTTGTAAGGGATACCCAGTTCTTGGCAATGGAATACACAATAACCCCCAAACCGAATGTTGCCAGAGCAAGATAATCCCCTTTTAACCGCACTGCTGGATAGCCTATTACAATGCCTGAGAATGCTGCCACACAGGCTCCAATTAACAATCCTATCCAGGGAGATAAACCTATATTCAATGCGAGCAGGCTTGAGGTATATGCCCCAATACAAGAAAAGGCTGCATGACCCAGTGTTGGTAGTCCAGTATAGCCCACAATGAGATTAAGGCTCAAGGCAAGGATTATGTATATCCCAGCAATAACAAGTATATGTAAAAGATATTCCATGTCTTTAAATTGTCTCCTTTTCTGTCTTAGTACCCAGGAAACCCGATGGTCTTATCAAAAGAAAAATTATGAGAATTACAAAAGCAATACAATCCTTCCATCCGGCTGATATCTTCCAGATACCAAGATTCTCAGCTAATCCCAGAAAGAATCCACCGAGCACTGCACCTGGAATACTGCCGATACCACCAATAATAGAGGCAATAATTCCCTTTAAGAGAGCACTAAATCCCATAGTGGGCTCAATATTGGTCTCAAAAGAAATAAGTATCCCAGCAGCACCAGCTAATGCAGAGCCTATTGCAAATGAAGTTAAAATTATCTTTTCTGGATTTATGCCAACAATATTTGCTGCTATGGGATCATCAGACACAGCCCTCATTGCTTTGCCTAGTTTTGCTTTCTGGATAAAGAGCCAGAGCAGTATCATAAGAATGATCGAGACTGCTAAAATCAAAATCTGGATATCAGTAATCACTGCACCAAGAAAATGATGTCCTTCCCTGACAGGTCCTGTTCTTATTGTAAGGATCTGTGCCCCATAGATAAGTTGAATTAGATTTTGAAGGAAGATAAAGACACCAAACGATGCGAGGAGAAAAATCATGTTAGATGCATTTTGTCGGCGAAGGGGATAATAGACAAATCTATCTATCCCAATGCCGAGGAGGGCAGAAAGGGCAATGGATAAAAAAAAGGAAAGTGGGAAATTGAGGTGTAATAAGAAAATTAGGGTATAAGCAAAATATGCCCCTGCTGTATAGACCACACCATGAGCGAAGTGAAAGAACTTTACTGTGCGGTAGATAACGGTGAAGCCTATAGCAATAAGGGCATAGATACTGCCTGCAATTATTCCGTTTAGTATGAGTTGCTCAAGCAATTTATTCCTCCCTAGCAAACTAATAACTTATAAATTGATGACTAATACGAGTCATTGCAATGAGACCACAGATGATACCAGGAATAACACCATCAAAGACAAGTCAGTTGGCAACGTCTCGATACACTATTCGGATTTGCCCCCGCTCATGCAATTCAAAGAAACTCTTGATTGGTAGAATATGGAATTTTTGTGTTTCAAGAGCTTGCGGCATTTTCAAATTCTTTTCCATCTCATCTGTCGCGCTTTTAAGTAATCTAGAGTATAATGAATAGCTATCCACGCGTCGCTTGGCTTGTCCTCCGAAACGAACATTGAAAACATCGTCATAATAGAAGGTATAAAAGGGTTCTTTCTTATCCCAATCTACCTCGTAATTAAACCACTTTTCATACTGCAATATATTTATTCCCTGCTTTGCGCAATTAAAAATGATCCAGTTACTCGAAAGTTCCTCTATTTTAATCTCAACAGGGTTACCGCGCCCAGCTAACATTGAGAGATAGCTGCACAGTTCTTTAGTGTCACTTGGAACAAAGACGGTATACACTTTGTAATTATCAGGTGTATCAATAAAATTATGCATAAGAAAATTAACAACTTCATTGTAATCCTTTTCTTGATTAGTTTTTCTATCTTTCCATCTCTTTCCTATGATTTCTATTATGTTTTTGTTACCCTCCCATTTCTGGTCAGCAGATATATAAATATACCTATGAACCTTTAGCCTACTATCTCCCGATTGACGTTCTTTAGCTTGTTTTTTCAATTCATTAGCCCAGTCTAAAATACTATCGCTCGTAATTAAGCTCAACTCAGACCACATTGTTAGCGGCCAATTTGCTATTATCTCATCTGAAACTGGCAAAATCTCGCGTGAAAAGATTCTGAATTCTCTATCCATTTCGCTTTTTATTTCCTCAAATCTGTGAGTACCCATCTTTAAAGGCTCAACGAACCATAATTCGGAATGCGTAGCTGAAAAGCTATATCCACTGTCCCTTATTGATTCTACAACTTTTTGAGACAAAGATGGCAAGATAGTAGAGAAATATTCAATCTTTTTTGCATAATCTGGATGCATTAAAATGCAATTGTCTAACAACTCCTCCCGAAATTTCTTTATTTCATTTTGTCTTAACCTCCCTTCGGTCGGGATGATAATGCATTTCGACATAAACGAGAAGATGATTTTGTTAGAAAAAACAATAATGGGGTCAAATATCTGAGGGAGATGATGTATGTAGAAATAGGAATTACTGCATTGGCGAATCATACGGGCTAACTCCTCTTTTCGAGGAAAGGGCAGTTCTGTATCAATAACGAGCAAGGGTATATTTTCATAGCCCGACTTTGTACGCAGGAGAGATTCTAGAGAAAAGGGAGTACCATTTTCTTTAAAACTGCCCAATGCAATCACAGGCTCAGCAGGCTTTTGACCAGCAAATGCTTTCTTCAGATTATCTTCGATAGTGCCTAAGTCTTCAAAAGCTATGATAATAAAGTTCTCGCCGCTTGTCTTATAATCACGGAGATTTCTTTCGGCAGCTTCAGCCTTTTCTTTGTGTTCCTGCTCTCTCTTTAGAAACGCACGCCGTTCGCCTTCTAGAGAACTCCGTTCAAATTCCCATTTTCTTTTAAGTTTAAACCCTTTCCATAGCTTCACTAAAGCCCCAAGGGACAGGGACCACACTACCCCTACAATTATTTGGGTCAGCAGAAGGCGGTCTTTCGCAAAGTCCGGGAAAAATATCCCAGATATTATCTCGAACAAAACACCGATTGTGGCAAGTATCCACATAATCCACGTCTGTCGTGAAGGCTTTTGGTTCGCATAGTCGTTGTTCATACACACCTCCTCTTAATCACAAAAGTATATTCGTCTATGACCCCACAATCCCTTCGTTTCGCTTCGGAAAGCACAATCCGGCCCACCGAAGCTCCCCATACTTTTTATTCTTTGTTTCGCTGCACGCTCGCCAAAGCTCTGCCAACGAAAAATCTCGAACATTCCCTACCGTCTCATCCGCTTCACAGACCTTTACATTTCCTATGTCATCCATATACATGCCTGTTCGCGAAATATCGCAGGGCAACCCTCCCGGAAAATCTGAAGGTTCTGACAATCTAATTCCTTTTCGCTCCCTTAATTCAATGAGTTTTTGTGTTAGAGATTGGATCTCACAAGGCTTTGGCGAATAATTGGCTCTTGCTATAGGGTTCTTCATTTTGCCGAGGGGCATTAGGGGACATACAAGAGGATAGATGTTGTGATCCAGTGCGAAGTCAAAAACAGAAGGGACTTCGTCATAAGTTTCTTTTAGTAGAACGATAGCAAAACCCAACCTCGATGGAAAATGTTTGTTGAAACCACATGAAAGCAAACGTTCTAGCGCTCTATCTCTTAAGATAGAATATCCTTTGCGCTGTACGACCTCATCCTTCTCATACTTTATCATTACTGTTACGCCAATATCGTATAACTTTTGCACAATTTCATCGCAGGAGAGTCGATGAGCCTTTTGTGCGAGTTCCTCCGAACCTAATGTGTCCCCACAAGTAAAAAGAATCGGTATCATTCCTAACTTCCGAATCGTGGCCAGAAGGAATAGTATGTCCTTTCTAAGCATCGGTTCACCCTCTCCCAGGATCTTAATACTCTTCCCCCCCAACGCTGCGAACTCTTCAAAAACACGAAGTACTTCCTGCTGTCTTAATTTGCCTTTCTTGTTCACATACAGAAAACCACAGTAGGTGCAATTATTCAAGCAACGACCGGGTAAAGCGCAATCCATTGTCAAAGGAGTATTTTTGCGGCGGGCTTCTAGGATTTCATCTTTTGGAAATGTCCCGCCGTTGTATCCGAAAACTGTCTGCGGAAGTTGGATTGCAGTTTTACTTCCCCGAGCAGTACAAATGCGGTTGGCCTTTTCACTCATACAGCACAAGCTTCCCTTGCTCATTGAAAGTGTAAAAGTAGAAGCGTCTCCCAGTTGTCTGCCCATTCTGGTCAAACTTGATCTCTCCTGTCACCCCTTGGACGACAAATCCTGGATCACGCAGAGCTTGGATGATCTTTTCGTGGTCTAACGATTTTGCTCTATTTATACCCTCGGCTAGCACAAGAATTGCATCGTAACCATAGGGAGCGAAGGGTGGAATGGGACCATAGCGCGCCTTATATTTTTGTACGAATTCTTTTGCAGTTGGGACAGCCTCCCAAGGAGGTGATAGGAAGCTGATATAAACATTTCTACAATTTGTCCCTGCTAGTTTTTTGAAATGCTCGTCAAAACAGCCGTCTCCAAAAACAAATACTATTTTCAGCCCCAGTTCCTCTGCCTGTCTCACTAGTATTGATCCCTCGGGCATCATACCGCCATAAAATATTGCTTCTGGTTTATAGCTCTTTGCCATTAACAACACACCACGATAATCTCTTTCTCCAGGGATCAACGCCTCAGAAAGCAGAACATTACCTCCCAAAGATTCAAAATGTTCCTTAACTTGCGTGGCTATTCCCTTGCCATAGGATGCGTTATCATGAATTATCACTATCGAGTGATCCTTGAGACGATTAAATATAAATTCCGCCCCTGAAATTCCCTGCATATTATCGGTCGGGGCAAATCTAAAAACGTTCTCAAAGCCCTGCTGGGTAAGAATGGGGTTGGTTGGAGATGTAGCAACGTAGGGCATCTTGCGGCTGTGGAAGATTTTTGAGGCAGGGATTGCGTTGCCGCTATTGGGATATCCTATTACACCTATAATGTCGTTTCGGGATGTAAACAGATGAGCAATGTTTACTGCGTCCGCAGGCTGGGCCTTGTCATCCTGCGCTAAAAGAGTAACTTTCTTCCCAAGAAGTCCACCCTTATTGTTAATATCCTCGACGGCCAACTCTGCGGCTCTCCTTTGAGGTTCCCCATAGACCGCACCTTCTCCAGTCAACGGCAAAATAACCCCAATTTTTATCTCCTTCGGCTCATTCTTTGTCTGAGTGACAATGAGCAGGATGGCTAAAGCCACAACTACCACGATACCGATTCCAATCCAAATGTTTCGTTTCATAATTCACTACCTCCTTTCCTCAAAAATTTTTCTAGCCTCTCGTTGTCCCTTTGTCAATTTTTTTATTTATCCCTCTCTCTTCTAAACCAATATCGCCAGCAATTTCATCTAACGGTCTCGGGCTATACGAAGTCGGCGTAAGCCGATTTTGGCGAACGAAGTGAGCCGTATAGCCCGTGTTAGGCGATGGGGCGACACACGCAAATGAATCATATGGTTTATTCATCCCAGTCATTTCATCTCCTTTTCTTTCAAAATTTCTTTTTCTAAATCCCGGAGAGATATTTTTTGGCCGTTTTCGTATATAAAAGTGTATCCGTTTTTATTTTCATCTTCTACCATGGTTAATTTATAAAACATATCTCTACTCAACTCGTATAATTTCTTAAAATCTGCTATAGTTTTGTATGCACCACACCAACATTCTGTTGAGGTTCCTAAAGAATGTAGAAGAGTTTTTGGTATGCCGTTATTATTGATATAGGCTATTACATCATCATCTGGCCAATAAAAAATTGGACTGACAGAGAGACACTTGAAACTTGGGTGATACCATATCGGCATGTATTGTTTTCTTACATTAGATTCCGCTGCCCTTATTCCATCAAAAACAACTTTCTGCTCTTTTATGCTATCTAAATATTCCTTAATAGGCTTGATTTTTAATTCTCTGCAACACCATCTATACTTAAAACTTGGGATACCCCATTCTTTTGCTAAAGTAAAGTAATCTACTTTTGGTCTCACTATTTTGAGATTAACTTCTAAATATTTGCAGACTTTTTTTACGTATTTTGTATTTTCAGGGAGCCCGGCTGTTGTATCCACATAAATCGCAGTTAAATCATTACCATCTTTTTTTGCAAAGTCTTTTAAATAAACTAGAGTAGCAAGACTATCCTTTCCTCCGCTAAATAGAATAAATGATTTTCTGCTTTTTAAAAGCCTTTTAATATCACTCTCCAATATAGAGACTTTATCGCGTATATTATTGGATTGTTCTTGATCAAGCTCACATACTTCTCTTACTTTCTCCCGTTTAATATGCAGAATGTAAATAGGTTTCAATGTCGGGCCTTTAATCCACCTAGTAATAATCAAACCTTTTTCTTTGCATTTGGGGCAATTAACGTTAAGACTTTTCAAATTAATTCCCGCAAAGGCTTCTTCAATTGGTGCCCACCACTTATTATTTGAATTAGAGCTATCCATTTATTGCCTCCACAGTTCCTATCAACCTTAATCCTCTTTCTCTGAAGTCTGTAAAAGGAACCGGAGAAAAGATTTTTTCACCCTCATATGTTGGTGAAAGTTGAGAAGCTAAACTCTGTTGAATTAAACAGTCCTCTATTGAATCAACAGAAAGTTTCTCGTCAATTACTTTGAGATATTTATTGACTGTTTGATGCCGTTGTAATTTCTGTAATATCTCGGATGTGCCTACATGTGTTCTATTGGTCTTTCGCATCGCCTCGTAAAATTTTACACCAAGGAAAGCACTTTTTTCAATTCGTAGTACTTCTTTTTGCCAGTATATGACTACGTTGTCAACAGCTCTTTGAAAATTATCTAAAGAAGATGAGTTCCTGATACACTCCGAGATCTGATTTAATATTTTTCGAAGTTCTAAGTGCCTCATGGTGAATGCTAAAATAGAAGTTTCTAAAATTCTTGAGATATCTGAAATTTCAATTGGAATGAGTTTATATTCTTCTCTAGGATTACTTTTAATGGATCTAAATGTATCTCTATGCATTGTGTTGCATATTAATAAGGCAAAAGTATCTCTTGGATTTATCTGTGACTGAGAGCAAAAATCTTCACAGTGTCTAATGGACTGTGCAAATTCTTGTGACCATTGATTAGCTCCAGTTTTTAATGTTGCTTCTATTGTTAGGCAGAAGCCATAGCAATAAGCAATTGTGTCTGGTCCGCCCGCTGGGGCTCTAGAAATAGTAGGATTGATGTTGCCGCGCCAAGTTACACGATGAGAAATGGTAGGCTGGTCGTTATCAGTGCTGTAGAATGGTAAATGAAGGATATAAGCAAATGCCTCAGCAATTAGTTTCTCAAAATATGTTGATCGCAACGATTGCTGAAATTGCGCTAGATATTGGTCAAGGTTTTTTAAGGTTCTTAAAATTGTCCGGGAGGATGCCATAACTACACCTTTATCTCTCCTCTTTTTTTGCTTTCTGTGTTAACCAATCCGCAACTATACCTTTTACCAGCTCTGCTGGCTTAATTTTCAAGGTTCTGGCATGTTTTATGATTGCTCGATACATTTCGTCATCAAAATCCATCACAAAAATATGTAGTCCCTTCGGCTTTGCTTCTAAAACTACTTTCTTTGCCTCTTTAATAGGTACATTAGCGCCCTTAACGAGCCGTTTTATATCCCTCACATCTTTTGATAATGAATTTATAAATGCCTCAGCTGCAGCAATCTGTTTGGATGGATCTTTAAGCACTGAAATCTCTCTTATAATATCAATACCATCTATTCTTCTATCCGAAACTAACTTCTGTATTTCCTCGGGTAGCTTTAAAGTTGTCAAAAATTCTCTTATCATTTCAGTAGAAAGTCCTACCTTCTCTGCTACGACTTTTTGTGAACCGTATAATCTAACAAGATAGTCAAAAGCGTTAGCAACAGTAATCAAATCATCTGGTCTTTTTTTTCTTTTTGTATTGGCAAACACTATAGCTAAGGCGGCTTCTTCATTTAGTTTTCTCATTTAATAAACCCCCTTCGCTTAAGCCAATCTTCAAGAGCTTCCATTGTTATATCTTCAGCGTCGCTTTTGTATTTTTGACATGCTTGTTCTAGAGCATCAGCAACCCTTGGTGTTAAATCAATTGTTACTCTCTTGAACTTCTGCTCCTTTACAGTTTTTACAATCTCGGCTGGTGTTTTTTGAGGATTCTCTCTTTCCACATCAATTATTTTTCTTCTGTCTTCACTGCGAGGGGTTTCCTTAATTTTCTCTGCGATTTTCACAGCTTTTTTTTCATCTGAGATGTTTTTTGCTATTCTGGTAGCGGTAGAAGCACTTAGTTTCCCTTCGTCTACCATTTTTTTAATAGGTTCTGGTACCGCAGCATATCCTAGATAATTTCTTACAGTTTGGGGTGATACACCAAGATGTTCTGCCACTTTATTAACAGAGCTAAACTTGTTCAACAACTCTGTAGCAACTTGCATTTTATCACGATATTCAAGTTCGAGGCGGTGAATATTCTCGCTAAAAGATTTGATAGTAGCATCTGTTTCATCCTTTACAATAGTTATAAGGGCAGGAATCTCTCTCAATCCCAGTTTTTTGCAGGCAAGAAGGCGTCGCTGTCCAATTAATAGTTCGTATCTGTCTTCCTTTTGGAAAACCACAACTGGCTGCTGAACACCTATTTCTCTGATACTGTTAGCAAGTTCATCAATGCCCTCCTCAAGATTAGATTTTCGGACATTTGAAACGCTTATATCTATTTTATCCAATGGTAGGTATTCAAATTTTAATTTTTTCATTTTTATCAATCCTCTCCATATGTCTACCTTTCGCCTAAACACTAAGTATACGACGTATGGCGTATATTTTCAATTTATCCCAACTTCGTTATTTGTACCAGTTAGCATGGTTATCATGACACTATGGAGCCTGTTGCGTGATTCGCATTTGAAGCGCGTCTGACATGGATTTTTATAGGCTACGCCGGAGTGCCGAGAGTTCTCGGCGAGCGTTTCGAGTAGAAATCATTTTCCACGATTCTTGCGATTGTTGAAGCGATGCTTGAAAAGTACGATGATGACAATGAGCTAAAAGCATGCGTTTATAAATCGCTCACGGGCATGCTGGAGTTTCAATCGACTCACCCTGAAGAGAATCAGTACGAGATCATTTGGCTGATCTACTTCATCAAGAGTGTTTTACGTAAGCAAATTAGCCACCGTAATAATTATTCCAACGATCTTGTAAGGACCGTTGCGACTGAGAATCGCGAGTTCTTTAGAGCTTTCAGTGACGCCAAGTTCTTTAATATGCCGACTTTACCTGTATCGCGAAATCATCTGCTCCAGCATTTGGCCATCTTTTGGGCGAAGCAAGCAGACGAAGCAATCAATGGTCCAGAATAGTCTGAACGAATTTGAATGATATACGAATGGTCGGGCGTATAATAAATCGCTGGAGCGGACTCGGCCAGAGCGCGCAAATCCGTTGACAATAGTATTGCTGGGCCGATCAGCTCGCGGTCGTTTGGCACAAGGAGGTGACATGAAAAAACCGTGGGTTACAATAAGTATGGTAATGCTCATAATATGTGGTACGGCGTGGGGGCAACAGACAAACCTATACGACGACCGCCCCAAGATCACGGTGAACGGCGAAGCGGTTGTGAATGTGGAGCCGGACAAGATCGTAATTAACTTTGGGATCGAAACCTGGGATACCGACATCGTTGTCGCCAAGCAAAAGAACAACGAGATCCTGAAGAAGGCTAAAGCGGCGATGAGGGAATCGGGCGTACCAGAAAGGGAGATCCAGACGGATTACCTGTCCATAGAGCCGCGATGGAAGAGCGAATACCGCAAGGAAGATTTCCTCGGGTACTTTGTCCGCAATACTGTTGTGGTGACGCTCACAGATGCGGCCAAAGTCGAAAAGCTGGTCACAGAGGTTCTTCAGGCCGGAGTCAACTACATTCACGGTATTGATTTTCAGACAACCGAGTTCAAGAAATACCGTGAGCAAGCGCGCGAACTGGCGCTCAAGGCCGCCAAGGAGAAGGCAGACAAGATGGCGGCTGTCCTCGGCCAGTCCGTCGGCGCGCCTATCCAGATCAACGAGAGCCATGGAGGGTCGCCCTGGTGGTACTGGTCAAGTTGGTCCGGATGGGGATACGGCCGAAATCAGAGCATGTCCCAAAATGTCGTTCAGAATGTGCAAGGCAGCTCAGGCGAGATCAGCGAGACCATTTCCCTCGGCAAGATATCAATCCGGGCGGCTGTTACAGTGACTTTTGAACTCAAGAAATGATTATCGTCCCAAGGAGTGTAGACGATATGGATCAATATAATCATTGTTAGGCGTACCAACAAAGGGGCGCCCATGGAAAAAGCCCTGTCGGACTAGATCCGGCAGCGCTATAAGCGGGTCATCCTCGATCGACCTCGTCTCCCATCTCGCCGAGCACCGGAAGTTTCTCCGGATGGGATAGATTAAGCCGGGGACGCGGGAATTATTTTTCGCCCTCATCGCCGACGACGGGGAGCAGCAGCCGGTTCGTCTCCGAGCGCTGCTCGCCGATGCTCGTCACGAAGATGGCCGGATCGTCGACGACCGGGCATTTGTTCTCGCAGATGCCGCAGCCGATGCACAGGTCCAGGTCGATGACGGGCGCTTTCTGGGTCGCGACCGTTCCGTCCGGGAGCTGGGTCTGGACCATCACGAGCTTGATGGCTTTGGGCGAGGTCGGGCAGTGCTCCTCGCAGACGATGCAGGGCCTGCCCAGGACATAAGGGATACAGCGGCTCTTGTTGATCCAGGCCGTCCCGATCTTGACCTTGGTCTTGTCCTCGATCGTGAGCTTGCGGATCGCGTCCGTCGGGCAGACCTGGGTGCAGAGCGAGCAGTAATACTCGCAGTAGCCGATTTTCGGGACGAGCATCGGCGTCCAGATCCCCTCGGGCCCGGCCTCGGCCAGCGTCGGCTGAAGGCCGTTGGTCGGGCAGGCCTTCATGCATTCCCCGCATTTAACGCACGTGGCCAGGAATTGGTTTTCGGGAAGGGCGCCGGGCGGCCGGATGAGCTTGAGGTGAGCGCGCTTGCGGGCCGGCGTGATTCTGAATAAGGGCACGGCGGCCAGCCCGACCAGCGAGGCGAGAACGAACCGGCGTTTGCGGACGTCGATCGTCTTGATGCTCTCGGGCTTGGCCGACCCCGGGAACCCGATGGCGGCCGTGGGGCAGATGGCGGCGCAGGTCGCGCAGTAGACGCATTCCGAGCTCCGCCACTTGGGGTTGGGGTAGGGTTCGGCCTGGGTCTGGCAATGCTGCGTGCACAGTCCGCACTTGATGCAGGCGTCCTGGTCGATCCTGAGCTTGAGGACGTTCCAGCGCGCGGCCAGGCCGAGGAGCGCCCCGGCCGGACAGAGATAGCGGCACCAGAACCGCTCCTTCCACAGGTTGAGAAGGACGGCCCCGATGAAAAGGATTCCGATCGCGAATCCCTGCACGAAAACCGCGTTGACGGCCAGGTTTTCGAGGAACTGGGACAGGGGTTGGGCCAGGGAGGGGAGATGGATCCCGTAGAGGAGCCTGACGACCGCGGAGAATACAACAGCCTTGGCCGGGAGGACGGCCGTCGTGAAGGAACGGACCAGGAAGGACATAGGATCGAGGAATCCGGCCAAGTTGAGGGTAAACACGGCTCCGCTGACGACGGCGGCCAGGACGAGGTATTTCCATCCCGTCGACGCCGTTTCTTCCCGTTTGGGGTTGAGGAGCTTGGCCTTTTTAAAGATAAAGGAAAAGGCCTGATGGATCGAACCCAAGGGACAGGCCCAGCCGCAAACGACCCGGCCCAGCAGCACCGTTAAGAACAAAGTGGCCGCCGCCAGCCAGAGCTCGGCGAAAAAAGCCCGGCCGGCGACGAGGGTCGCCAGGGCGATCAGCGGGTCGAAATGGAAAAAGGCATCGACCGGCTTCTTGATGTAGTCCTCGCCCGTGTAGTGGGAAACGAGAAGGAGATAGACGAACAGCCCGAGGAATGCGGCCTGGCTCAGAATCCGGAGAGTCCGGATGAGCCGGTATTTCTTAGACGGTTCTTTTTTCAACGGTCAGTTTCTCCAGCTCATGGGTTCCCAGTCCGCGCTCTTGCGCTATCCTTAAATAGAGGAGCTCCCGGGGCTGAATCTCGAAGAAAGTCGCGCCCATGGCGTCCACGGCGACGGGATCGCGGCCGGCGACGACGGTCTTGACGAGCTTCGTGTCCGAGAGCCGCCCGCCCTGGGGGCCGTTGGCGACCAGGATCCGGTAGGCGTCGAGGACGGTCAGCGTCGGCTTGAAAAATGCGGCCAGGTCGACCATGGCCTCGTCGAGCTTTTGATGGAGCTGATTCCGGGCGCCTCCGATCGCGCCCAGCCAGTTCTTCATCCCCATCGAGAGCCGGGACAGGCTGTGGACCTTGGCGATCGGGACGTTGATGATTTTATCGGTCTCGAGGAAATCGGCGAAGACCTCCCACTCCTTGAGCCAGGCGCCCCCCAGGGCCGTCTTTTTGAGACGGTAATCGTCCGTGAACAGGACCTTGGCGCCGGCCTGCTTGGCGGCTTCGGCGATCCCCGACCGGACGTAGCAGCGCTTGGCCTGGTTCGTCGTGTTGTCCATGACGACGACATCCTTGGCCCCCGCCTCCAACGCGAGAGCGGCCAGGGTCGCGACGACTTCGGGGTTCGTGCAGGCCGCCATCTCGGGCGTCCGGTCCCAGCCGATGTTGGGCTTGAGGATGACCTTGTCTCCGCGCCCGACGAAGGCCTTCATTCCGCCCAGGGCTTCGACGGCCGCCCTGGTGATGGCGGCGGGAGATTCGCCCGTGACGGCGGCCAGGTCGGGCCCGGTCTTGTCTTGGGCCGGAAGCGGCGGGCGCATGCCGCCCAGAAGCTCGGGTCCGAACTTGAGGGCGAGTCCTCCGAGCGCGATCTCTTTGAGTATGTCGCGTCTTTTCATGTCCGCTCATCCTTTTCCGAGGGAATGAATATAGTCCATTATACCCTCAAAAATACCCTGGGCAACGGCCTGCCGGTAGGCGTCCGCCTTGAGGCGCGATTCGTCCTTGGTGTTGCTGAGATGAGTCGTCTCGACGAGGATGGACGGCATATCGCCGCCGATCAGGACCCAGAACGGGCCGCCCTTGACCCCGATGCTTCGGATCCCGTCGAAGGACCGGCCCAGGGCCTTGACCAGGCTCTGCTGGACCCGGCCGGCCAGCTCCCGCGACTCGAGGACCTTGGTATGGAGAAAGATCTGTTTGCTGATTTCGACCATGGCGCCCATGGTCTTGGTCGAGGTCGCGTTTTCGCGGGCCGCGATCTCCATGACGGCCGGGTCGGGGTTGACGTTGAGGAAAAAAGTTTCCACCCCCGTCTTCTTCCGGTTCCGGTTGGCGTTGAGATGGATGGAGACGAAAAGGTCCGCTTTTTTTTGATTGGCGATGACGGTCCGGTCGGTGAGTTCGATGAAGATGTCCGATTCCCGGGTCAGGATGACGTTGAGGCCGCCCCGGTTTTCGAGGAGTTTCTGGAGGCGGAGGGAGAGGTCGAGCGCGACGTCCTTTTCCTTAAGGCCCGACTTCCCGATGCAGCCCGGATCCGGACCGCCGTGGCCCGGATCGATGACGATGGTTTTAGCCCCCAGCCCGAGCTGGCGGGCCAGGCTGTATCCGGCCGCCGTCGGCTGGGCCGGCTGAAGCGAGGCCGGGAGCTTCGACCCGGGCTCGGTTGTCGGAGGCTGAGCCTGGGGTTTGTCCTTGGCTTCGGGAGGAGGAGCGGCCACGGCGGCTTCCGGGCCCTGGGTTTCGGGGCTCCCGGCCGCTTTGGCGGCAGCCGGCTTGGGATTGATGTCCAGGACGATGCGAAACGGGTCGAACAGGTGATAGACCCGATAGCTCTCGATCTTCTTGAAGTCGACGTCGACGGCAAACCGCACCGTCGACGGCGATTTCTGGGCGATCCGGATCGAGCTGATGTAGTCGGCCTTGACCGAAACGTCCTGGCCGTGGAGGATGGGGTTGAGCTTGGCCTCGAGGATGTCGACGACGATCCGGTCCGGGCCGCGAAGCTCGCTCGCCGCGTACTCCCGGAGCTTGCCGATGTCGACGACGATCCGGGTGAAGTTGGGATGGACGTGGTGACGGAGGCTGTAAATCTCGACCCGGGTGTCCTGGCCGGCGAGGAGAGGCAGGACGAGGGCGGCTCCCAGGAGAGCGAGGCGGACGGCCCGGCTCACTGACACGCTCTTCGTCTTCGTCCTTTCCGGCGTCGTCGGATCGTCAAGCGCCGTATTTCTTGAGCTTCAGACCATGGGCCAGCATCAGGGGCATGGCCTGGAGCGCAGGGAAACAGCCCAAGATCCCCCGGCCGCAGTCCCGCTCGCTGAAACGCGTCACCGCGTCGGGGAGGGCGTATTTGGAGACCAGGCAGAAGGGGTTCGGATGCCAGGAATGCCCCTTGAGGAGCGCGGGCGTCGAGTGGTCCGAGGTGATGACGAGGACGTCGGGCCCCAGGGCGGACAGGCGCGGGAGGAAAGCGTCGATCTCCTCGATGGCCGCGACCTTGGCGGCGAAATTTCCGTCCTCCCCGGCCGAGTCCGTTTTCTTGTAGTGGATGTAAAAAAAATCGAAGTTCTTGTAGTGCTTTTCCAGGGCGTCGAACAGCGAGGACGTTTCGGCGCCGGCGTCGAGGACGGACATGCCCAGAAGCCGTGCCAGTCCCTTGTACATGGGGTAGTTGGCGACGGCGGCGGGCCTGATCCGGTATAGGTCGGACATCGAGGGGATGGAGGGGAACTTGGAGAAGCCCCGGACGAGGATCGTATTGGCGACGGGCTCGTCCTTGAGGAGGTCCGTCACCCAATCCAGGAAGCGGTTGACGACGGCGGCCGCCCTCTCCGCCTCCGGGGCGAGCGGCTTGGCCGGGACGCGGGGTTTTCCCTCTTTTTGGGGGTCGGCGTCGCTCAGGCGGTCGTCGAGCCCTTCCCCGCTGAAGCGGGCCACGAACCTGTGTTCCTTGCCGGGGAAAAGCCTGACTTCGACGTCCTCGAAGGGCGCTTTCGCGCCCTTCGAGGACGCGAAGGCGGCGTTAATCCCTTGGCAAATCCTGGCGTTGATTTCGGTCGCGAGCCGGCCGGCGCGGCGGTCCGTGACGAGGCCGGCCTTGAAGGTCGCGAAGTTGCCGCGGGCGACCAGGTCGTTCGGACCGACCTCGACGCCCGAACCGAGGGCCTCGAGAATACCGCGGCCGAGCTGGTGCCGGAGAGGATCGTAGCCGAACAGGGACAGATGGGCCGGTCCGCTTCCGGGCGTGATTCCGGGCAGGACGGGATTTGTCAGGCCGCAGGCGCCGCGGGCGGCCAGGGCGTCCAGGTTCGGCGTGCGGGCCGTCTCGAGCTCGGTCTTGCCGTCGACGGGGAGGCCGCCCATCCCGTCCAGGACGAGCAGGACGATCTTGGCGTCGTTGGATACGGTAAGGTCCTTGGCGAGCGTTTCCCAATCCATGTCGGCATTAATATAAGGGATCGATAGGGGTAAGTCAATTTGCGAATTCGAGCGGGAAGCATCTCCAAAACCGTGGTACAGTCACAGTCAGGTCAGCTGAATCGTCAGCCCGCGGATTTTCCCCAGCGAAGAAAATCCGCTTAGTCCTCGGCTCGCTCCCGATTTGGGGACCAAGGCTGATTTTCTAAAGTCCACAATTGGTCCCCAAATCAGACCATGCCCGCTCGCCTCCGGATGGCTTCCTCCTCAGCTAACCTGACCCGTTCGCCGACGCCAAGCCCCGCCTTTCAAGGCGGGGATGAGAAGCGAGGCTCAGGGTTAATTCTTTACAAGCCCCGGCCTTCAGGCCGGGGAGTCGAGGATTTGACTGTTGATGACACTCTCACGGAAACAGCGATGCTTCCATTCGAATGGGCTGCGCCTTTCGGCAAAAAAAAGGCCCGCGGCAATTCCGCGGGCCTTGCGTGTTGACCGTAAAGTTGATTCGGCCTAATTGAGCTTGAAGGTCACGCCGATGGTGCCGCCGAAGCTCGACCAGTGGCCGACCAGCGATCCGTCAAGGCGGAAGCTGACGGCGATCTTGGGGTTGAAGTAGTAACGAGCGCCGACGAAGGGGCCGAGCAGGATTCCCGAGGAGCCGACATCGCCCAAGTCCTCATTCTCCGCGTCCTTCCAGCTGTAGGAATAGATGGCGAAGCCGACATAACCGCCGCCGTAGAGGTCGAATTTCTCGGCCTTGACCTTGGTAAAGTGGTAGGCAACGTCCGCGGACAGCCCGATGAGCGTGTCCCTGACCCATTCATTGCTCCACGTCCAGAACATGCCCGTACCGCCGACGCCGATATTCTCGGTGATGGCGTACTCGAAGCTGGCGCCGAAGGGAATGGTCCAGGAGTTGATGCCTATCTGGGGCGTAATGAACTTATTCCCCTTGGCGAATTCCTTTTGCGAAGCCAGGACGGGGGACATAAGGACGACAAGACCCAAAAGACCGATGACTAAAGATTTGTACTTCATGGAACCTCCGATGCTTTAAATTACTACTATTTTAGTGTAATAAAAGGTTTTTGTCAATAGCCGCGCCAGGCCGAATCCCCGGCTTCAGGACGCCTTGATTTTCCGGTTGGCTTCGCAGAAACGAAGCATCTGCCGGACGACCCGGTCGGCCGCGTCCGGGGAGCCGTCTTGGGCGGCGAAGGCGGAGACGAACTCGAGAAGGTCGGGCGCCGGGGGCTTCTTCCCGTACTCGTGGAAGACGTTGACGATGGCCGCGTCCAGGCCGTATTCCCGGGCCTTGGCCAGGTAGGCGCGGCAGACGCCGATCTTCCGCCCCGGCAGGTCGCGGGTGGCGTTGCTGATCCCCAGCGAGAGGTGGACGCCCTTGAGGGCCGGATCCCGTTTGATGGCCCGGATCGTCTCGAAGGTCCGGTTTGTATAGCCGGAGCGGCCGGGGCTCATCGGCATGTCGATCGAGAGCGGAAACACGGTCGAGTCGAAGAAGATGTCGGAAGGGGCGAAACCGTACCGTGCGGTCGCCGCCCGGAACAGGGTCCGGGCCAACTCGTGAAGCTCCTCGACGTTGTAAACGCCGTCCCGTCCGCCGGACTTTTCGTCGACGAGCAGCCCGATGAACTTGAAGGGAAAGCGGCTCCGCAGGGGCAGGAGCTTGTCCCTCGTGTAGGTTTTGACGGAATTCAATAGGGGCGGGGCGAGTCCGGCCGGGCCGTCCTCATACCAGGCCTCGAGCCCGGCCTGCAGGACGTCCTCCGAGCCGCTGTCGACGCTCGCCGGAATCCCCCGGCCGTGCTTTCGGATGAGCCGGACATAATCGCGCATCATGACCATCCGGAAGGCGAGGTCGCTGTCGCCGAAGGCGTCCACGTTGACGTCGATGTAGGCCGCGCCGTGCCGGACCTGGGCTTCGATCAAGGATACGATATAACGGAGGGCGCCGCTCGGCCGCTCCATCGCGCCCGGTCCGAGCGACAGGATCTCCTGCATGGCCGCCGCCGTCTTGGGAATGCTGGCGTGGATGACCTCGCCGAGTTGGATCAGCCGGGCCGCCCCGGTGTGGTCCCGTTCGAATAAATAATTGAGGATCGACGACGTCCCCTGAAGCGAAGGATCGCGGGCGGGGAGGGCGGTCGAGGACAGCTTGCGCAGGCCCCGGGGGCCTTCGCTCGCGGCGGCCTCGTAGATGAGCTCGCCGACGCAGCGCCGGTCGGAGTTGTGGCCGCAGGTCCCGTCGGGACGGGAGTCGCCGCAGGGCGGATTGGCGAGTCCCTTCTCGCATTCGCCGCGGGTGCAGCGGCCGAAATTTTCGGGCAGGAAACAATCGCCGCATTCCTCGCAGTCGTAGAGGAACGTCTTGACCGCTTTTTCGCCGGCCAGGAAGGCCTTGGTGAGCCCCCCGCGGCCCTCCCGAAGCGATTCGCTGCTCCCGAGGACGCCCTTCAGAGCGGGGTTCAGACCTTGGCCGGGCGTCAAAAGGGTCGAGTGGAAAATGTCGAAGGTTTTTTTGTGGAGGGTCGCCCGGGGCCGCGAAGGCTCTTTCCGGGATCCGCTCTCGTCGTAGAGATAAAAGGCCGGCCGCCCCCCGGGGAGTTCCCGGGGCGCGAAGTCGAGATTGTCCCGATAATCGACCCAGCGGGAGCCGATCTCCCGGGCGCGGCGGAGGATGGCGACGAGCGGGTCGAATCCCCACAGGCCTCCGACGTCGACCCCGGCCGCTCCCAGGTCGCGATACATGGCGACCTGCTGGGCGGCCCGCTCCAAGTGGTCGGGAAGCTTCTCGTGGATGACCTTGTCGAAAAGCTCCCGGGTGACGACGCAGCCGCGGAGCTTGCCTTCGACCATCAGGCGGGGGGCGTTGGTCGTGGTCGATAGGACGTAAACGTTGCCGAACACGGGGATGTTGAAACCCTCGTCCCGGAGGAGGAGGACGAGCTCGCGGCTCTTGCGCCAGTCCCAGCCCAACTGCGTGATCAAGGCCCCGGCCCCGGCCCGGATTTTCTTGCCCAGCTTGAAATACTGCTGACGGACGGAGGCCTCCGTGTACTTGAAGGGCGAGACGGCGGCCAGGACGTGGAACCGATGGACGGCGTCGTAGCCGCCGGGCGAAGCCCGCTGGAAAGAATCGGCGTTCAGATCCTGGATAAGCTCGATCAACCCGATCGAATCGACCTCGAACACCCCCCGTCCCGACGCCGGCAGGTCGCCGGTGACGGCCAGCACGGACTCGACGCCGAGCTTTTCCAGCCCGGCCAGATAGGCGCGCAGGGCTTCCGCGCTGTGGTCTTTGGCCGAGACGTGGGCGATTACGTCGAGGCCGGCCCAGCCCCGGGCTTTTTCGACGGCCGCGTAAATATCGGCCGGGCTCAGCGACGCGACGCCGCCCGGGCTCTGGGGCAGGGCGATTCCGGCGAGCAGGACATCGTCGGGAAGAGCGCCGCCGCTCCGCTCATAGGCTTCCAAGAATGCCGTGATGGGCTTCAGATCGTGCCCGGGACCGGGAAGGAGCTCGGCCAGGACCAGAAAGGGACGCCTCCCTTTGTCCGGCTCGAGGAGCCGGCTGAGTCTGTTCGGAAGATCCTGTTTCATGCTTTATTCCCGGCCGCAAGCGATATTTCTCCCTCCGGCCTGAATACATTCTTATAGCGGTTTCCCCGAAGGATTTCAACTGAATTCTTGGCTTTTTCTAATACATATATTTCTTGTCTTTCTTGCTAATTATTATATTTGACCCGTTCGCCAACGCTACCCCGCCCTGCAAGGCGGGGCTTTGAATCGGAGCCCAGCCTTGCAGTACTCATAGCTTCCATGAGTGCCGCCTTTCAATACCCATGAACCGTTTCCGGCTTATGAGTGCCGGCATTCATGCCGGGGAGCAGCCTTGCAGCACACATAAGCCGTAAACGGCTTATGAGTACTGCGAAACGCCTGCACTCATGGCTTCCATGAGTGTCGAGGGGTTGACTTGGATAGAGGCGCGCCTTGCGCGCCGGTTCGGGTTTACAACCCGGATTCGCTCTGATAAAATCTGAACATGCATAAGGTCCTTGTCCTCGATTTCGGGTCGCAGTACACGCAGCTGATCGCCCGCAAGGTCCGCGAACTCGGCGTCTACTCCGAAATCCAACCCTTCTCGACGCCGCTCGCCCGGATCCGCAAGGGTGCCTTCGACGCGATCATCCTCTCGGGCGGTCCGCAGAGCGTTTACGGAAAGGGGGCCCCGTCGGTCGACCGGGGAGTATTCGATCTTGGAATCCCGATCCTGGGAGTTTGCTACGGGCTTCAACTCATGACCTATCTCCTGGGCGGCCAGGTCGTCCCCTCGGCCCGCCGCGAGTACGGGTTCGCATCCCTCCGTCCCCAAAACCGGCGCGGGCTTCTGGCCGGAATCGGCGACCGAAGCCAGGTCTGGATGAGCCACGGCGATAAGGCCGAGCGGGTCCCCCCCGGCTTCGCGGTCACGGCCCGCACATCGAACACAAAGATCGCCGCGATGGAGGATCCCGCCCGCCGCTTCTACGGCGTTCAGTTTCATCCCGAAGTCATCCACACCCGGCAGGGCAAGAAAATCCTGTCGAATTTTCTGTTTCGGATCGCGGGCCTCGCTCCGGACTGGAGCATAAGCTCGTTCATCCAAAGAAAGGTCCGGGAGATCCGCGCCCAGGTCGGCCCCCGGCGCAGGGTCATCTGCGGCCTGAGCGGCGGCGTCGACAGCCTGGTCACGGCCCTCCTGGTTCAGCGGGCGGTCGGCCGGCGCCTCGTCTGCGTCTTTGTCGACAACGGCCTCCTCCGCAAGAACCAGTTCGCCGAGCTGATGGCCAAGTTCAAGGACCGGTTCGACCTCAACGTCGTCGGCGTGGACGCCTCGCGCTATTTCCTGGAGCGGCTCCGGGGCGTCGTTCCGCCCGAGCGCAAACGGAAAGTCATCGGCGGAGCCTTCATCCGTGTCTTCGAGCGGGAGGCCCGCAAGATCGGCGGGTCCGACTTCCTGGCCCAAGGGACGATCTATCCCGACGTCATAGAGAGCGCCCCGGTCAAGGGCCCGTCCTCGACCATCAAGTCCCACCACAACGTGGGCGGACTGCCGCCCGGCCTTCGCTTCAAGCTGATCGAACCGCTCCGGGAGCTGTTCAAGGACGAGGTCCGCGCCATGGGCGTCGAGCTGGGCATCGACCGCGAATTCATCCAGCAGCATCCTTTCCCCGGGCCCGGGCTGGCCGTCCGGATCGTGGGCGAGGTCACCCCGGACCGCGTCCGGACCCTCCAGGACGCCGATGCCGTCCTCCTCGACGAGGTCCGCAGGGCCGGGATCTACCGCCGCCTCTGGCAGGCTTTCGCCGTCCTGCTCCCGGTCCGCTCGGTCGGCGTCATGGGCGACCGCCGGACCTACCAGCGGGTTGTGGTCGCCCGGCTGGTCGAGAGCGTGGATGGGATGACGGCCCAATGGTACCCGGCCTCGTCCCGGCTGCTGGCCCGGATCTCGACCCGGATCGTCAACGAAGTCGAGGGCGTCAACCGCGTCGTCTTCGACGTCACGACCAAACCGCCCGCGACGATCGAGTGGGAGTAGGAAGGGGGCGAAACCGACATGGGCGATCCCTTCATCCATCTTCACACCCACTCGGAGTACAGCGTCCTCGACGGCGCGCTTAAAGTCAAAGACATGCTCGAGACGGCCCGCGCCCTCCGCATGCCGGCCGTCGCCCTGACCGATCACGGCAATATCTTCGGCGCCGTCGATTTCTTCAAGCAGGCCAAGAAACAGGACATCAAGCCCATCCTCGGCACCGAGGCCTACGTCGCCCCGCGCAGCCGGCTCGAAAAGGGGAGCGTCGACAGCGAGGTCCACCACTTCCACCTCGTCCTCCTCGTCAAGAACGAAGAGGGCTACCGGAACCTCTGCCGGCTCATCACCCAGAGCTATATCGAGGGCTTTTACTACCGGCCCCGGATCGACAAGGAGCTGCTGGCCCGGCACAGCCGCGGCCTGATCGGCCTGTCGAGCTGCCTCAAGGGCGAGGTCAGCTACCTCATCGGCAAAGGATTCGAGGCGGACGCGGAACGGACCGCCCTCGAATACGCGGGCATCTTCGCCAAGGGCGACTTCTACCTCGAGCTCCAGGACCACGGCCTCCCGCCCCAGAAGGCCGTCAACGCCGGCCTCGTCCGCCTGGCCCGCAAACACGGCCTCCCCTTGGTCGCGACCAACGACGTCCACTACCTCCGCAAGGAGGACTCCGAAAGCCACGACGTCCTTCTCTGCATCCAAACGAACAAGAAGGTCACCGACCAGGACCGGATCCGGTTCGGCTCGACCGAGTTCTACTTCAAATCCGGCGAAGAGATGAAGGCCCTGTTCGGCGAGGTCCCCGACGCCCTCCACAACACGCTCCACATCGCCGCCCAGTGCGAGTTCCGCTTCCCGTCATCGGGCTACTTCCTCCCTCACTTCAAGCCGCCCGACGGCGCGGAGCTTTCGGACTACTTCGCCCGGGTCGCCCGGCTGGGCTTCGCCGAGCGGCTGCCCGGAATCGAGGAGAGGCGGCGCAAGGGCGAGGTCAGCCATTCCCTCGACGAGTACGAGGAGCGGCTCGAGCGGGAGATCAAGCTGATCCAGTCCATGAAGTTCGAAGGCTACTTCCTGATCGTCTGGGACCTTATCCGGGCCGCCCGCGAGAAAGGCATTCCGGTCGGGCCGGGCCGCGGCTCGGCGGCCGGGAGCATCGTCTCCTGGAGCTTGGGCATCACCGAGATCGACCCGATCGAGTACGACCTCCTGTTCGAACGCTTCCTGAACCCGGAGCGGATCAGCCTCCCCGATATCGACATCGACTTCTGCGGCCGGCGCCGGGGCGAGGTCCTGTCCTACGTGACTCAAAAGTACGGCCAGGAGAACGTCTGCCAGATCATCACCTTCGGGACGATGGCCGCCCGCGGCGCCGTCCGGGACGTGGGCCGGGCCCTCGAGGTCCCGCTGCCCGAGGTCGACCGGATCGCCAAGATGATCCCGTTCGGCCCGGATTCGACGATCGCCGAAGCCCTCAAGAACATCCCCGCCCTCCGGGAGCTGCGGAACGGCAACGCCAAAATCGCCCATCTCATGACGATCGCCGAGAGACTCGAGGGCCAGGTTCGGCACCCCTCGATCCACGCCGCCGGGATCGTCATCACCCCCAAGCCCTTGGTCGAGTACATGCCCCTCTACCAGTCGGCCAAGGGCGAAATCACGACCCAGTTCCCGATGGGCGACATCGAGGCTATCGGGCTCCTCAAGATGGACCTGCTCGGCCTGCGAAACCTGACCGTCATCCGGGACACGATCGAGCTCGTCGAGAAGGACATGGGCGAGCGGATCGACCTGGCGGCCATCCCTCCCGACGATCCGGCGACCTTCCGGCTCTTCCAGACCGGGAACACGGACGGCGTTTTCCAGTTCGAAAGCCACGGCATGAAGGACCTTCTCCGCTCCTACGGGCCGGAGACCTTCCGCGATTTGATCGCCATGAACGCCCTCTACCGGCCCGGTCCGCTCAAGAGCGGGATGACCGATCAGTTCATCAAGCGCAAGCGCCATCCCGAGCAGGCGACGGTCGAGTTTCCCGAATTCGAGCCCGTCCTCAAGGAGACGCGCGGGATCATCGTCTACCAGGAACAGGTCATGAAGATCGCGACCGAGCTGGCCGGGTTCAGCCTGGCCGAGGCCGACCTCCTCCGCAAGGCCATGGGCAAGAAGGTCGCCGAGATCATGGAGGAGCAGAAGCAGCGCTTCCTGCAGGGCGCCCAGAAGAAGGGCCTCAGCAAAGGCCGGGCCGGCAAGATCTTCGACCAGATTCGGCATTTCGCCGAGTATGGGTTCAACAAGTCCCACAGCGCCGCCTACGCCTACCTCGCCTACCAAACGGCCTATCTCAAGGCCCACTACCCCGTCCATTTCCTGGCCGCCCTCCTGACCTCGGAGGCCGAGCGGGGTTCCACCCCGCAGCTCTGGAAGTACATCAACGAGTGCCAGGCGATGGGGATCAAGGTCTTGCCCCCCGACATCAACGAGAGCGGGCTGAGCTTCACGGTTTTGCGCGGGGCGATCCGCTTCGGCCTGGGCGCCATCAAGAACGTGGGCGAAGCGGCCGTCCTGGCCATCCTGAGGGCCCGCGAGAAGAAAGGCCGCTTCGGGACGCCGTTCGAGATTTTCGAGGAGACGGAACCCCATGTCATCAACCGCAAGGTCATCGAGAGCCTGACCAAGGCCGGCGCCTTCGATTCGCTGGGCTGGAAGCGGTCCCAGCTTTTCCATCTTCTCGACGAGATGATCGACTACGCCCACGGCCTCCAGAAAATCCAGTCGACCCGGCAGTCGTTGCTCTTCGGCGCCGGGGAGATGAACGGGCCGGCCGTGCCCGAGGAGGTCCGGGGCATGAGCGAGTGGGACGAGCCGCATTTCCTGTCCTACGAGAAGGACGTCCTGGGCTTTTACATCACCGGCCATCCCCTGACCCAGTACGAGAAGCGGCTCAAGCGGCTCATCTCCCATTTCCTGGGTGACCTGGATGACGAGAGGGACGCCAACACCGACATCCGGGTGGCCGGGATCATCGTCGCCGTCAAGCCGACCAAGACCAAAAAGGACGAACGGATGGCCGTCCTATCCCTCGAGGACCTGACCGGCCGGGTCGAAGTCGTCATCTTCCCGGACGCCTACAAGCGCACCTTCGAGCTTCTCCGCGAAGGCGCCCTGGTCTGGATCAAGGGCCGCTTCCAAGTCGACGGCGAGAATCGCAAGATCATTTTGTCCCAGATCATGCTCCTCGAGGACGCCTTCCTCAAGCAGGCCAAGCGGTTCGTCCTCAAGGTCTTCCTGCCCGGCCTGGAGGAATCCTTGGTTCACGAGCTCCACAGCCTCCTCAACGATCACCCGGGAGGCTGCCCCGTCTACTTCGAGCTCGAAATACCCCATGCCTATAAAATCGTCGCTCGTTCCGTCGAGGTCCAGTCCGTCTCCCCCTCGGACGAGCTCGTCCTCCTGGTCGAGGGGCTTCTCGGAGAGAACTCGGTCGTCATCGACTACGCCTGATGCGTTTTCCTCCTGATCCGCCCGACGCAGCTTTCGTTCAGATATGGGGTTGACACCGGCCGCGCAAAAATGCTAAGGAAGATTTGACATTCCGGAGGTTCCGGGAATTTCCATGGCTTACAAGCTGGTCCTCGCCGACGCTTCGCCTTCCATCCAGAAGGCGGTCCAGCTGGCTTTTCCCCCCGCCGAGTTCGAGGTCAGCTCCGTTTCCGACGGCCGGGACCTCCAGACGCTTCTGGGACGGGAGCGGCCGGACGTCCTCCTCCTCAGCCTGTCCCTTCCGGGAGGGGGAGGCTACGATATCGGCCGGGCCCTGTCGGGGCAGGACGAGTTCGGCCAGACGGTCCTATTTCTCCTCAGGGGTGTCTTCGAGCCCATGAACGAGGATCAGCTCGGCGGCATCCGCTTCGACGGGCTGGTCGTCAAACCCTTCGATTCGGAGGGCCTGGCCCGGGCCGTCAAAGAGGCCCTGGACAGGAAAAAGGGCCCCCTGTCTTTCCCCGAGGAAGCCAACCTGGAAGAGATCGTCGTCGAGAATCCCAAGCCTCCTTCCGGGACGGCGCGGGTCTTTTCCGAAATCGTCAGGGCGGCCGTCCGGGAGGAGATCCTGGCCGTCGAACGGGAGCTGGAGAAGCGGATCAGGACCAGAATCCTGGCCGTAGTCAAAGAATGGATGGAAAAGCCGCGGGGAAACGGACCCCGGCCATAGGCGTCCGCCGCCGAGGAAGACCATGAAGATCGGCGCCAAAGTATTCGCCCATCAATCCTGCGGGTCCACCAACGACCTCGCCCGGGAGATGGCTCTTTCCGGCGAGGAGGAAGGGACCGTCGTGACCGCCGGGGCCCAAACCCAAGGACGCGGTACCAAGGGCCGAACCGGGCATTCGCCGGCGGGCCGGGGTTTATACATGTCGGTCATCCTCAGGCCGCCGGCGGCCGACCTGTCGCTCCTGCC
>JALHUR010000147.1 GCA_022867325.1 Candidatus Aminicenantota bacterium
TGCCCATCGCAACTCGGACGTTCCCAGGGAATATCCCCCGGCTTGGAGATGGACCTTCGTGCCGTCGACCATCAGAAACTTAAACGGCCGGTGTTTCATCGGCGGCCAGGCGCCTTCGGTCTCCGCCAAGTTCTGAAGCCGGCGCCAGAGGGTGCTTTTCGAAGGCCCGTGTCCCAGGATCCGCCGCGTCTCCCTGGCCCCCAGGCGGTACGACAGATGAATCGCCTGCCCCACCGCCGCTTCGAGCGTCGCCCCCGGGTACTGCCGATACGGCTCGACCTTCAACTTCGTGGCCAAAGGGCAGAAAATGGCTCCGTTCCGGTCTCTCATCTGGGCCAGCCGATAGCGGATCTCTCCGAAAGAGGTCCGAACCACCCGGCGATTGCTTTGGTGCCCGTCGCGGACGCAGCCGTTTCGGGCGTATTCCTCCTTGGCCTTCTCCTCCAAGGCTTGCAAAAGCGCGACCAGGAGGTTCCTCATGATCTCGTCACGGTCCCGATCGAGCTCCCGCAGCAGGCCATTGAGCGTGAGATTGTTTTTTGGTACCCTGTAGGCGAGGGCGATCTTGATTTCGAGGTCGTCCATAGGGCTGCTCCTCCAAGAGGGTTTGAGAATCTTCTTGAAGGTTGTAGCCTTTCTTTTTTGCCTTTGTCAAATGCCATCACGTAACCTTGGGACAAGCCCCAATGTTAAATGGACAAGAGCATGAGGAAACCAAAGTCTGAGAATGGCCGTGTAAGTCCCGCGCAAGAATACGACACTTTGCGAGACGAACTTAACCAGTCCAAGAAATATGTATTCGAGCGTCCCCTGGCAATTGTGGGAGTTGGCGTCGCGCTGTTGACTGCAGAAAGCGTGCAATACGGCACGACTCTACCCGCGTTATTGACCGGACTGCTACTTTTCAACTTTTGGTTCACGGTCAACCGACTGATGAGCGCCTCGCGGATCGTCGCCTACATCCAAGTTGTTCTCGAGGGTGACGCCATATGGAGAGGTTGGGAGACCAGCCTCCGGGAGTACAGGATTTGGATAAAGGATGATCCCAAGGCCAAGAAACAGATTGTGGAAAGCGAACTGGATCGGAAAGCCGTACCGGATGCGTTGATGTATTATCCTCCAATCTATCAGATTCATGTCGCCTTTGTACTCTTGTGCTTGATCGCAGGCTTTCTGCTGACGATCAAGCAACCGAACGCGATAAACATCGCAGCAACAGTTGTACTGGTCCTGCTAGCAGGCATCTTTGCCCGATACTGTTGGAAATGGAAACCGAGGAAAATGCGAAGTCTCATCGAGCGCAATATCGTGATATGGCAGCATGCACTTGGCATAAAAGGCCGGTGAAGTGTGGATGTCGTGGGTGGTTGATCAAGACAGGTGGCCATCTGACAACACGATGAACCTGACGCCGGCTCCGCTTCGCTCCGCCGTTACAGGTTATCGCGAACGTTGGGTGTAATAATCGAAAGGGCAAAATGGAAGATATAGACCAAAAGGAATTCGTCGGACTTGCCGTCATTGACATGTTTAGAGCTCAAATTTATGCTCCTTCAAAACGGCGTCGAGGTCGTCCTCAACCGTCTTGATCCCGGCACGATCCAGGGCCGGCTGTCCTCCCTTTCGCTTGAGGAAATCATGGCCGTCGACACGGAGGACGATGCCGTCGCTGCGGGCGTGGACGTCGCTCTTTCTCAAGAAGCAGCGCTAAGGGTTTGATTCAGGCCTTGACATTCCTCCCCAATGTAACTACAGTAATAACATCGACGTTTCATCAAAGGAGGGCCGAAAATGAAAACCCGGGAGCTGAAAGTCGCTCGGATCGGAAACTCCCGTGGGGTCCGCCTGCCGGCCTCGTCGTTGAAGCGATATGCCGTGGGTTCCGTGCTGGTCATGGAAGAACGATCCGAGGGGATCCTTCTCCGGCCCGTGGGACCCGCCTTCGAGAAGCTCAGCTGGGAAGACACGGCCCGGGAGATGTCGGCCGCGAACGAAGATTGGAGCGAATGGGACGTGTTGGACGCGGACGGATTGGATTCTATCCCCTGGCAAGCGTCGATGGGGAGGAGGGTCAGGGAAAAGAGAACCCCCTACGGATCGAAGCTCCACCCCCGCAAGGAAGCCATCAAACGCTATGAAGTGCGCTGGGCGCTTCTGGATCCCGCTCGTGGAGCAGAAATGGCCAAGACCAGACCGGTGGTTATCGTCAGCCTGGATGACCTGAATACGCGGCTTCAAACCGTGACGGTCTGCCCGATCACCAGCCGGCTTCATCCGGCCTGGCGATGCCGGCTGCCGATTCAGTGCGCCGGCCGGCCGGCTGAGGTCGCGGTCGACCAGATCCGAACTGTCAGCAAAAGTCGCTTGGGCCCAAGGATCGACTCTCTCTCCAATGACGAGGCCTCCGCCCTCCGGCGGCTTATCACCGAGATGTTCGGCGAATGAGATCGGGCGCCGTATTCCCGCGTCTTCAAGCAGTTGGATTATGCCTTGTTTTCGGCCCGGCTTGAGCTCTTGACATCATAAAAATCAGAGTGATAATCTTTAATCATGCTAACGGGGGGATATGTACTGACGCGAGAGGAAGTCGGCTTCGTCGCGGAGCAGAAAGCCGCGTATTCCCGACGGCCTCCAAAGCTGCTCGATCGTCTTCGCGAAGCGTTGAGGTCCCGCCATTACAGCCGCCGTACGGAACAGACCTATTGTCAGTGGGTGAGACGTTTCATCTTTTTTCATAACGTCCGCCATCCCGCCGAGATGGCCGAGCCGGAGATCAACGCCTTCCTGACCCATCTGGCCGTCAAGGAGAAAGTCAGCGCCTCGACGCAGAATCAAGCGCTCTCCGCTCTTCTTTTCCTATATCGTCACGTCATCGGCCGAGAGGTTGGAGAACTGGGCGATGTCATTCGCGCTCGCAAGCCCAGGCGCCTGCCTGTGGTCATGACGCGGGATGAAGTGAAACCCGTTCTTTCGAGCCTTTCGGGCGACAAATGGCTCATGGCGTCGCTGATGTATGGCGCGGGGCTGCGTCTGATGGAATGTCTGCGCCTGCGGATTCAGGACATCGATTTTTCCCGCAACGAGATACTGGTCCGCGACGGCAAGGGGGCCAAGGACCGGATCACCATGCTGCCAGAATCACTCAAGGGACCGCTTCAAGACCATTTGAAGAGAGTCAAGGAGGTTCACGATCGGGACTTGGCCGCCGGTTGGGGGCGCGTGTTGATGCCCGATGCCCTCGACCGGAAATACCCGAACGCTCCGAAAGAATGGCGCTGGCAATGGGTTTTCCCGCAGGATAATCGCTGGCGGAACCACGAGACCGGCGAGGAAGGGCGGCACCATGTCCATGAATCTATCATCCAGAAAGCGGTCTCCGGCGCGGTGAAAAAGGCCGGTCTTGTCAAGCGGGCCACTTGCCATACCTTCCGACATTCGTTCGCGACACATCTTATAGAAAGCGGCTATGATATCCGTACGGTCCAGGAACTCCTCGGGCATAAGGATGTCAAAACCACGATGATCTATACTCATGTCCTTAACCGTGGAGGCAAGGGTGTCAAGAGCCCTGTGGACGATCTATAGAGGAGATTGTCAGGAGTGTTATACGGAAACTATATATCACCCCGGGCTACCACCGCAGGCGTTCTGCGGAGTAGTAATCACAGGGTTTACGACGAGATCAGGCGAGGGGGGTTATGCCGCAATTTGGCGGTAAAGGGTGTTATAGAGAAACTATATAATCATTGTTAGGACCCTGAGACAATGGACCGCGAAAAAGCACTGGAATTGATCCAGCATATGCACGAAACTGGGACTGTCTCAAATGACACGATCATTTCCTGGTACCGTTTCTACGCGCACAAACTACCCAAGATGCACCCCGAGCGATCCGACGTAGACCTAATCCGCACCGTTGCGCTGTGGATGAGGTTAACTGACCGAGGTGGAAGTCCCGGCTATCCTTATCAGTACAAATCGGCGCTGAACTTCAGGTCGATAAGGCCCACTATGCCCGCCGATCCTGATAGATCTTGGCTGATTGGTGTGCTCGTATCAGTTGTAGGCCTTATTGTCCTATTCCTGAATTGGAAGGTGGGACTCGCCCTAGCTCTTGGGGGGCAGGTTATTCATTATATTGGGTACAGGCTGGCGGGTGGTCCGACGAATCCGAATTTAATGAAGGAGGGAACCACATTGTATGAGCGTGAGGGGCGACGGGTTATAGAGTGGGCGACAAGGCAAAGCA
>JALHUR010000148.1 GCA_022867325.1 Candidatus Aminicenantota bacterium
GCTCACGCGCAGGACTTCCACCGTGTCCCCTTCGGCGAGCGATGTCGACTCGGCGGGTACGATGGCCAGCGCATCGGACCAGGCCATGCTGGTGACGGCGCCGGAGGCTTGATTCGACAGCGGCACGACGGTGAGCGCGTCCGCCTTCATGAGGAGGTGCGACCGCACGAATTCGAGCCGCCCCGCCGTCTGCCAGGTCAGGGCCGTCGCCGCGATCAGGAGGACGCCGGCCGTCAGCGTGTAGACCAAGTATTTACGGCCGGCCCGGACAGCCTCGTCCGTCTCCTTGTGGATGACGAGCGGATAGGTGGCCACGGTCTAAATCTCTTAGAACAGGACGAAGGTCAGGAGGTTGGCGGCGAAGGCGACGCCGATCGTGGCCGAGAGGCAGACGGCGAACGCGGCGTAATAGCGGGTCTGGCGGCGCTCGCCCAGTCCGCGCATGTATCCGATGTTGTAGACCGAGGTCAGGATCCACAGCCCCGAGGCGACCAGGGCGAAGAAGACTCCGGCCGGATCGGCCTTCAATGCCAATCGGACGCCCGGGGCGAGTTCGAAGAGGCGCGCTTCGGCGACACGTCCGGCCAGGACCTGGGGGAGGAGGGCGAGGACGAGCCCGAACTTAGCGACGGAGGCCGCCAGCGTCCAGAATTCCCGGATATTGGGGCGGCTCGAGCTGAGGAGAATCAAGGGCACGGCGGCCAGGGAGACGGCCACGGCCAGGAGCGGAATGAGCGAGGGGAAGGTCGTTTCCATAATGTAGTATTAGAACATGGCCGAGGTGACGATTTTTCCGATGACGCCCTTGACGATGAACGCGTTGAGTACGCCCAGACCGATCAGGGCCGCGGCCAGGACGAGAACCGGGACGAGCATGGACGCGGACGCTTCGGTCCGGGGCTCGGCTGCGGACGACTCCGCCCGGGCGAAGTAGATTCTCTCGATGACGCGAAAGAAATAGACGGCGTTGAGGAGGCTGCTCAACAGGATGACGGCCAGGAAAATCCATTGCTTTTTCGCGACGGCGCCCAAGGCCAGGTACCATTTGCTGAAGAACCCCGCCAGGGGCGGAATGCCGATCATGGACAGGGCGCCGACCGCGAAAGCGGCCGTCGTCCAGGGCATCCGGCGCCGGGTCGATCCGTCAAGGCGGGCGATGTTGGAATGCCCGAGGATCGTCCGGAAGTTTCCGGCGACCAGGAAGAGGAGGGCCTTCATGGCCGCGTGATTCATGAGGTGGAGGACGGCGCCGATGAGCCCGAGCGGATTGGCCAGCCCGATGCCGAGCCCGATGTAGCCGACCTGGGCGATCGAGCTGTAAGCCAGCATCCTCTTGAGCTCGGTCTGGGCCATGGCCATGATCGAGCCGTAGAGGATGCCCGCGGCCGCCAGCCAGCCGATGACCGTCGTCACCGGGATGGTTCTCGAGACATAGGCCGTGCCGAATATGAAAAATAAGACACGGATGAGGACATAGGCTCCGACCTTGGTCCCGATCGGCGCGATCAGAGCCGAAGAGGAGGAAGGAGCGTAAGTGTACGAGTCGGGGAGCCAGCCGTGGAGGGGGAAGAGGGCCATCTTGAGCCCCATCCCGGCCACGATCAGGCCGAGCCCGATAACGACGGCCGGCTCGTGGCCGACGGCGGGCAGGATGGCCTTGAGGTCGGCCATGTTGAGCGTTCCCGTCATCGTGAACAGGAAGCCGAGTCCGAGGAGGTAGAAGCAGGCCCCGATCGTCCCCAGGATCAGGTAGCGGATGGCGGCCACGGGCGCCTTGCGGCTCCCGACCGCGATAAGCCCGTAGAGAGAGAGCGAGGCGATTTCGAGCCAGACATAGAGGTTGAAGAAGTCGCCGGTCACGACGATCCCGTTGAAGCCGCAGAGCATCAACACGGCCACCGCGTAGTAGGGGACGTGCTTGCCGGATTCGGGAATCTCGCGATCGACGACTTTCTTGGCATGGACGAGGACGAGAAAGCCGATCGTGTTGATGACGAGAAGGACGAAGGCGGACAGGGGGTCGAGGACGTACTCGATCCCGATCGGCGGCGGCCAGCCGCCCATGTGGTAGTGGATGGGGCCGAGGCTGAGGGCCTTGACCAGGTTGAGGATGCTCAACCCGACCGTCGTGAGCGATACGGCCAGGGCGAGCCAACGAGCGAGGCGGCGCTCGATCAGGGCGAAAAGGGGGATGGCGATGGCCGTCGGCAGAAGGAGGACGACCGGCAGGGCCGGCGAGTTATTCCATATCCAGGTCATTTTTCATCCGCTCGATGAGCTCGTCCTCGTGGAGAGTTCCGAACCTTTTATAGATCGTGATCAGGAGGGCGTAGGCGACTCCGCTCGTGGCCACGCCGACGACGATGGCCGTCAGCATCAGGCAGTGCTGGAGGGGGTCGATGTAGCGGGCCGTGCCGGCCGTACCGATCGCCGGATCGACGATAGGGATGGTCGCCTTCCATTTGCCCGCGCTCGACAGATAGAACATGATGATGGCGACCTGGAAGATGTTCATCCCGATGAGCTTCTTGACCAGGTTCTTCTTGACGACCATCCCGTAGAATCCGAGCGTCATCAGGAGGAAGACGAACCAGTAACCGTAATGGCCGAGCAGGAACTTAGTCATGGGGCCTTCCTTCCAGAAGGTCGTCATAGATGGCCGTCAAGATGCCCATGACGGCCAACCCGACCCCGACCTCGATGAACAGGATTCCCAAGTTGCGGTGGTGGGGGGGCGGCCCCGAGACGGGGAGGAAGGCATAGTTGAGAAAGTTGCCGCCGCAGAGCATGGATACGAAGCCCGTCCCCCAATAAATGAGGACGCCGGCCGAGCCGAGCGGCGTCCCCCAGGAGCGGGGGAACTGGAGCTGGGCGAGATCGCTGCCCGCGGCCAGCCGGACAAGAATTAAGGCCGCCGCCAGCATCGTCCCGCCCTGAAAGCCGCCGCCGGGGCTGTAGTGGCCGTGGAAGATGACGTAGAGGGCGAAGATCATGATGAAGGGCGAGACGGTCCGGCTGACCAGGCTGATGATGGCGTCGTCGTCGCGGCGCATCATCGACGTTTCTCCTTGGTCCGCTCGCGGCGCAGGATCAGAAAACAGTTGAGGCCCGCCGTCAGGATGACCGTCTCTTCCCCCATCGTGTCGAAGCCGCGGTAATCGGCCAGGATGACCGTGACCATGTTGGGCGTCGCGGCGTCCCGTTCCGGATTGCGGATGTAGTAGGAGGGCGCGTTGGGAGTCCCGGCCGCGCTTTTATCCCGGTTGAGGGGCGCGGTGGGATCGCCCCGGTCGGGGAGGCTCAGCCCGGCCAGAATGAGGACCGCCCCGAACAGGGCCAGGACGGCGTAATTAACGGCTTTCAATCCTTGCTCTTCCTTGAAGTCCTGAAAATAGTGACGACGAACAGAATTCCGCTGACCCCGCCCCCGACGACGGCCTCGGTGAAGCCGACGTCGACGGCGCCCATGGCGGCGTAGAGGAGGGCCGACAGGAAGCTGAAGACGCTGAGGCTGACGACGGCCGTGAGCAGGTTCCGGCTCTCGAGGGCGACCAGGGCCGCGCCGACCAGGAACACGAACAGGACGACCTCGAGCTCCCAGTGCATCAGCCCTCCTTCCCTTCGGGGCCGTCCTTCCGGAACCAGGGCTTGAGCCCGAAGCGGATGGCGGCCCGGGTCAGGGCGTGGGTCGCCGTCGGATTGGTCAGGCCGACGAAGGCCATGATCAGAACGAGCTTGGCGCTGTTGAGGGTCAGCCCCTCATGGATGACGAGGCCGAGCGTCACCAGGATGACGCCCAGGGTATCGCTCTTGCCCGTGGCGTGGGCCCGGGAATAGAAGTCCGGGAGCCGGACCAGCCCGATGCCCCCGACGAGGAGGAAGAAGGCCCCGGCCGTGACGACGATGTTGGCCAGGATGAACTGCCAATGCATCACTTCCCCCTCATCTTGAGCGTCAGGAGGTATTTGGCGATGGCGATCGTGCCGATGAAGTTGAGGATGGCGTAGGCCATGGTGATGTCGACGAACATGTCGACCCGGTTGAAGATGAAACCGATGACCAGGATGAGGACCATGGTCTTGGTTCCGATCGCTCCGGCCCCGAGCATCCGGTCGAAGAGGGTCGGGCCGCGCAGGACCCGGTAGAAGGGGATGAGGATGATGACGGTCAGGACGACGCCGAGGTAGACGAAGTACTTATCCATCAGATCGTCTTCTTCTTCCTGAGGACCTCGACGTCAAAGACGACTTCGCGGGGTTTCCGGTGGTAGAGTTTGGCGACCTCGCCGGGCAGGGTTCCGTCGACGATGCCCGAGTGGGAGGCGTCGATCAGGGAGTGGACGAGGTACTCGTCGCCCTCGAGCAGGAGCGTGATCGTGCCGGGCGTCAGAGTGATCGAGTTGGCCAGGATGACCCGGGCGGCCCGGGTGGGGAGCTTGGTCCTGAAGCGGACGAGCGAGGGATTGACCGGCATCCGGCGGCGCAGGACGACGCCCGCGACCTGAAGGCTGGCGATTCCGATCTGGTAGATGAGCCAGGGGATGTAGAAGAAAAGACGTCCGACCCGGAGCGGGGTGCAGTCGCACAGGTTGTCCCGGATGAAGAAGTATTTAGCGAGGCGGGCGTTGAGGACGACGACCAGGATCGAGCACAGGAAGCCGATGAAGACGTGGAAGAAATCGTAATGCCCGCTCATCAGGAGCCACAACCCGAACAGGAGCGCGAACAGGACGATGTTGTTCCTGAGGAAGAGACGCCGCGCTTTGGGCGACGGGAAGCCGCCGGTTTCGGCGCGGCAAGTTTCCGGGTTGTCCATGGAATAAGTAGATTTTTATAGCACGTCTCCGGCCTTAAGTCAAAAGCACCTGAAGAAGGGGATTTGGGCTACCCGAGCTTGGCCAGGAGCGCCTGGAAGCGCGGATGGGAGCGGAGCGGGTCGAGGTTGCTGTCGTGCTCGAACCAGCCCTTGTGGGTGATGCCCAGGGCGACGGCTTGCTCCAGGCAATCGATGGCTTCGTCGATTTCGCCGGCCAGGGAGTAGATGCAGCCCAGGTTGTAGAGGACCATGGATTCGTCGGGCGCGATCGCCTTGGCGCGGCGGGCCCACTCCAGCCCCCGCTCCCGCTCGCCCAGGGCGACCAGGCCGTTGGCGCCCATGTACAGGGCCCGGGCGTCGTCGGGATGAAGCTCGATGCGCTCGGCGACAAGGTCGACGCCGCGGCGGCGGGAGGCCCGGGCCTCTTCGGGCCGGCCCAGGTCGTCGTAGCTCTGGGCGACCAGCAGCGGGGATTGGTAATCGCCGGGCCGGACCCGCATCGCCTGTTCGTAGTAGCGGGCCGCTCTCTTGAGATCGCCGCAGCCGAATACGTGGCGCGCGTAGAAGTACCAGGCTTCGAACAATCCGGGGTCGAGACGGATGGCGGCTTCGAACCCGCGTTCGGCCTCCTTGTCGGAGCCGCTGATCGACATGGCCAAAGCATGCGATGCCTGGGCCTGGGCCGAGGCGGGGGCCAGCTCGATCGCGCGCCGGGCGGCTTCCTCGGCCTGGCGGCGGATCGTGTCGGTTCGCTCGGCGTACAAATAGATGAAAGACCAGCAGTCGGCGAGCCCCGCGTAGGCCAGGGCGTAGCCCGAGTCGAGCTCGGTCGCCCGGGAGAAAAGTTGGAGGGCGAACTCGATGTCGTGCCGGCCGTACTGATGATAAAAGCTCCTTCCCCTGAGATAATAGTCGTAGGCTTGGACGTGGCGCGTCGGGGCCGTTTCCAGGGTCCCTTTCTCCTGGGGAGTCAGGGTGATCCTGAGCGCCCGGACGATGCTCCGGGCGATCTCCTCCTGGATCTCGAAGATATCCTTGATCTCGCGATCGAAGGATTCCGACCAGAGGTGGTATCCGGAGGCGATGTCGATGAGCTGGGCCGTGATCCGCAGCCGGTTGCCCGCCTTGCGGACGCTTCCCTCGAGCAGGGTTTCGACGCCGAGGCGGCGGCCGATCTCGGCCGGCTCCGGGCTCGCATCCTTGAACTGAAAGGAGGCCGACCGGGCCGTCACCCGGATCCCCTGGACGCGGCAGAGGGCGTTGATGATCTCCTCGGCGATCCCATCGCAGAAATAAGCCTGATCCATCTCCCGGCTCATATCGGTGAAGGGGAGCACGGCGATGGAGGGTATCTCTCCTGACCGGACGGCCCGGCTCTCTTCCCCGAGCCAACGCAGCTCGTCCCGGAGCTCGGAGGCCGACAGAATCCGGAGCCGGACGTCTTTCTCGAGACAGCGTTCGAGGACGCGGTCGAGCAATTCGGGGAGGCGGGGATTGAACTCGACGACCGATTGGGGTTTGTCCTTCAGGACGGCGGCGATCGTCTCGACCGGCGTCGCCCCCCGGAAGGGATGCCGGCCCGTCGCCAGCTCGTAGAGGATGAGGCCCAGGGAGAATATGTCGGTCCGGTGGTCGAGCGCTTCGCCCCGAAGCTGTTCCGGGGACATGTAGGAAACGGTGCCCGAGATGACGTTTTCGAGCGTCGCCGTTTCGCCCTTGTCCTCCTCGGCCAGGACGGGGCCCGGCTGCAGGAAGCGGGCCATGCCGAAATCGAGGACTTTGATATCGCCGGACCGGTCGATCATGATATTGCCCGGTTTGAGGTCGCGATGGATGATCCCCCGCTCGTGGGCGGCCGCGACGGCGTCGGCCAGGGGGACGGCGATCGGGACGAAGCGATCGATCGGAAGGCCGCCGGGGAGGATGAGCTTGGACAGCGGAGAGCCCTCGACGAATTCCATCGTGAAGAAGTAGGTCCCGCCCGCTTCCGACACGGCGTAGATCGTGACGATGTTGGGATGGCGGAGAGCGGCCACCGCCTTGGCCTCGCGCTCGAAAAAGGTGCGCCGGGAGGAGTCTTGGGCGAAGCCCTCGGGCAGGAATTTGATGGCGACGTCCCGGTCCAGCATGAGATCGCGGGCTTTCCAGACGACCCCCATCCCGCCCTCGCCGAGTTTCTCCAGCAGGCGGTAGTGACCCAGGTTCTCGCCGATCTTGAGCCGCATGGCCTAATGCTCCGCGGCCGTCGCGACGGCCTCTTTCTTCCTCTGGACCAGGGCCGCCTTGATGAAATCGTCCAGGCCGCCGTCGAGTATTTTATCGACGTCGCCCGTCTCGAGGCGGGTCCTGAGGTCCTTGATGAGCCGGTAGGGATGAAGGACGTAGGAACGGATCTGGTTGCCCCAGGCGATGTCGGACTTGGCGTCCTCCATCTTTTCGATCTTGGCGTATTTCTTCTTCTTCTCGATCTCGTGGAGCCGCGACACGAGCATCTTCATGGCGACGGCCTTGTTCTTATGCTGGGAGCGCTCGTTCTGGCACTGGACGACGATCCCGGTCGGGAGGTGGGTGATCCTGACCGCCGAGTCGGTCGTGTTGACATGCTGGCCGCCCTTGCCCGAGGACCGGTAGGTGTCGATGCGGAGTTCGTCGGGATTGACGGCGACCTCGATGTCGTCGGAAAGCTCGGGGTAGACGAAGACGGCCGCGAACGAGGTGTGGCGGCGGCTGTTGGCGTCGAAGGGGGAGATGCGGACCAGGCGGTGGACGCCCGTTTCCCGGCTGAGGTTCCCGAAGGCGTAGTCGCCCGCGATCCGGACGGTCGCGCTTTTGAGGCCGGCCTCTTCCCCCGGCTGGTGGTCGAGGATATCGGACTTGTAGCCCATGCGCTCGGCGTAGCGGAGGTACATTCGGAGCAGGATCGAGGCCCAGTCCTGGGACTCGGTCCCGCCCGCGCCGGGGTGGATGGTCAGGATGGCGTTCAGGGCGTCGTCGGGGTCGAAGAAAAGCGCCAGGAGCTCGGCCTCCTCGAGGCGCCGGCCGAACTCGTCCAGGGACTTGACTAAGTCCTCATCGACCGGCTCGCCCTCACGGCCCAGATCGAATAGAACTTCGATGTCCTGCTTCTTGGATTCGAGCCGGCCGAAGGATTGAAGGTCCCGGTCGAGGCGCTTCTTCTTCTGCTGGAGGGATTGGTATTTCTTCGGGTCTTGCCAGGTCTCGGGCCGGGTCAGCTCTTCCTGGACGGCCGAGGCCTCCGACCTCTTGCGGTCGACGTCAAAGAAAACCTCGAACGTCTTCGAACTTGACAAGAAGTTCCTGGAAGGCCGCTTCGAACTCGGCGACCTTGGCCCTAATTTCGATCGTGGCGTTTTTCATGGCGATATCCGAGGACCCCCAGGATAAGGGACAGGCAGGATTATGTCAAGCAAAAGAGGGCGAATACGTCGCCGCTGATCTCGGTCGTGGCCGCCCGCTTCAGTTTTGAAC
>JALHUR010000149.1 GCA_022867325.1 Candidatus Aminicenantota bacterium
ATCGTATTGGGAAGGCCGGGATTCTGCTTCTCGATGGTTTTGTACGTCCCGAGCGTGCCGCCGAGGTCCTCCGCGTCGTACCAGCCGCCGACCACCAGGATCGCCGGCTTGATGCCGACCAGGTGGGGATAGATCGAAAGAGCCTTCCAGTACGTGTCGTACGTCTCGTGCGCTATCGTGGCATTCCAGACGGCGTTCGCGGCTCCGAACACCTTGGCGGAGAGATCCTTGAGGGGGCCCATTCGCATATAAAAAGAATACCCGTCCGGCGTGGGAAAGCGAAGTCTCGGAAGCGGGTCCTTCGTCGGCCCCGTCCGGGCCTGACCCATCGAGTAGGCATAATTCGCGTAGTGGGCCAGGTACAACGCTCCGTTATGAAGGGCGTCGTCGCCCATGAATATATCGGCCATGGGGGCCTGCGGCGAAACCGCCCGGACGGCCGGGTGGGCGTCGATGGCGGCCATGGCCGCGGTGAATCCCGGATAGGAAATGCCCCAGACTCCGACCTTCCCGTTATGGTCGGGGACGTTTTCGAGCAGCCATTCCACGGTGTCGTAGGCATCGCTGCTCTCGTCGACGGTGGCGGCGTCCTTCTTGTTTCCGAGATAGGGGCGGACATACTCGTAGGTCCCTTCCGACATGGACATGCCGCGAATGTCCTGAAAGACGAGGATATAATTCTCTTTCAGGAAGAGAAGGGACGGAATGGTCGTATTGGGGAACGCCTCGCCGTAGGGGGCGATCCCGTAGGGCGTCCGGAAGAGAATGATGGGATGGGGCTCGGATCCGTCGAGCGGGCTGAAGACCTGGGTGAAGAGAAGGGCGCCGTCCCGCATGGGAACCTGATGCTCGGATTTCCGGTAATGCCTTTCGAAATAGCCCTGGCGGTCGCTGGAAGAAGCGGGATCGGCCTTGGTGTCGTCGATGTCCGCCTTTTTGACCCCCGTCACGTCCATGTTGAGCTTCTCGTTGACGACACGGAACCGTGTATAGCGGCCCTGCTCGTCCTTGAGAAGCTCGAGTTGGAACGTCCCGTTCTTGGGAGACACCGTAACGAATCGAAGCTCGCGGCCTTCGACGGGATCGAACCTCGTGGATTCCGCGTTTCCGGCGCTCACGGTGCGGAGCGTTCCATCCTTGAAGTAGACTTGAATGGCGACCGCCCCTTGACCGGGGACGGTCATCTCGTAGATGCCCTCGACTTCGGGATATTTCTTGGCGAGGTCATCCGGTCTGATCCCCTGAACGGGGTTGGCTTGGAGAAGGGAAAGAACGAACAGGACACCGGCGAACCGGCTGAAAAAGGGGCGGCTTTTGGCGGGCATGGACTATTCCTTTCTCTGGTGATGACGAAAATCGATGTCCGAATGTTCCCGCGTCAGGCTTTTTTGGGCCCGGGCACGATTGGCAAGGGCCCGGTGAATTTCCGCGGGAATCGTGTTACCATAACCCTCCGCTCGGAAAGGAGACAACATGTTCGATCAGAGCCTTTACGTGACGAGAAGGAAAAGTCTGAGGACGCAGGTCGGGTCCGGACTCGTCCTCTTCCTGGGGAACGAGGAGAGTCCGATGAACTACGCGGACAACACCTACCATTTCCGCCAGGACAGCACGTTCCTCTATTATGTCGGCCTCGACGCGGCCGGCCTCGCGGCCGTATGGACCTCGACGAGAGCACGGACACGATCTACGGCAACGATTTGACCGTCGAGGATTTCGTCTGGACCGGGCCTCAGCCATCCCTCCGGGAGATGGCCGCGAAGGTCGGCGTGGAGCGCA
>JALHUR010000012.1 GCA_022867325.1 Candidatus Aminicenantota bacterium
CGACCAGGCTGCCGGTCGACGCCCTGGTCACGGACTTGCCCGGCGTCCTTCTGGTCGTGAAGACGGCCGATTGTCTTCCCGTCTTCCTCGTCGACGAGTCGAGGCGCATAGTCGCGGCCGTCCACTGCGGCTGGCGCGGGACCCGGAGCCGGATCGTGGAGAAGACGATCGAGGTCCTGTCCGAAAAATACGGAGCGCCTCCGGACGGTTTGCTGGCCGCCCTGGGACCCTGCATCGGCCGAGACTGTTACGAAGTCGGGGACGATGTCCGGTCGGCCTTCGCCCGGGAGGGATTTCCCGGCCCCTTGTTCCGGGAGAGGACCGCGGACGGGCCCCGCTGTCTCATCGACCTTCGCGCGGCCACCGTCGCTTCGCTGCGGGCGGCCGGCGTCCGGGAAGAGAACATCGTCTCGGTCGCGTCCTGCACGCACTGCGAACCGGGCCTCCTCTCCTTCCGCCGCGACAAGGACGAGAACGCCCGCATGGCCAGCTTCGTCGGGTTCGCCGGTTGAGTTGCTTTTTCCCTTTATTTTCTTTATTCTTACTGATTATGGAAAAGCCGCTGGCCGATATTTCTCTCCCGGGCGTTCCGCTCCACAAGAAGGGAAAAGTCCGCAATGTCTACGACCTCGGGGACCGGCTCCTGATCGTGGCGACGGACCGCATCTCCGCTTTCGATTTCATCCTCCCCTCCCTGATCCCGGGCAAGGGAAAAGTCCTGACTCAGCTCTCCAGTTTCTGGTTCGGGACGACGGCGCTCGTCTGTTCCAACCACTTGGTGACGGCCGAGGTCGAGGCGTTCCCGGCCGCACTCAAGAAACACCGCCGCATTCTGGATAAAAGGTCCATGCTCGTCCGGAAGACATCGGTCGTCCCGATCGAGTGCGTCGTCCGGGGCTACCTGGCCGGGTCGGGCTGGAAGGAATACAAGGCGACCGGAAAGGTCTGCGGGATCAAGCTGCCCAAGGGCCTGGTCGAGTCGGACCAGCTTCCGGAGGCCGTCTTCACGCCCTCGACCAAAGCCGAGGTCGGCCACGACGAGAACATTTCCTTCCGGGAGATGGAGAAGCGGATCGGGAGCGCCCTGGCCCAGAAGATCCGGAAAGTCAGCCTCGAGCTTTACCACAAGGCCCTCCTCCACGCCCTCAACAAGGGGATCATCATCGCCGACACCAAGTTCGAATTCGGCCTCGACGGCGAGGAGCTCGTCCTGATCGACGAGATTTTCACGCCGGATTCCTCCCGCTTCTGGCCGCTCGAGACCTACGCGGCCGGCCGGGGCCAGCCGAGCCTCGACAAACAGTTCGTCCGCGACTACCTGGAAAGCACGCCCTGGGACAAGACGTCTCCGCCGCCGCCCCTGCCGGCCCCGATCGTCCGGCAGACGGCCAAGCGCTATCTCGATATCTACAAAAAGTTGACGGGCCGAAGCGAGCTGTGATGCCGGGAACGGTCGACCTCCACATCCACTCCAACCGGAGTTGCGACGGCGATTTCGCGCCGGCCGAGCTTGTCCGGATGGCCCGGGCCAGCGGGCTGAGGGCCATCGCCATCGCCGACCACGATACGGTCGCCGCCTACCCGGAAGCCTTGGAGGCCGGACAGGCCGAGGGTGTTGAGGTCGTTCCCAGCGTCGAATTCACGACTCTGTTCGGCGAGGACGATCGGGAATTCCACCTCATGGTCCCCTTCCTGGGCTGGCAGGGCCGGAGCGTCGCCGAGTTGACGGCCCGCGTCTCCGCCATCCGATTCGGAGAGGCCCGGGAGCGGGTCGGAAAGCTCCGGGAGCTCGGTTTCGACATCGACTGGGCCGAGGTCGCCCGGGTCACCGACGGCAATCCGCCGCTGGGCGTCAAGATCGCCCAGATCCTGCTCGACAAAGCGGCCGAGAACGGGGCGCCTCCGCCGCCCGGCTTGGAATTCTATTTAAACGAGGAGAACAGGGATTTCGGGCCCTATCTCTTCTTCCGGGATTATTTCGCCGCGGGGAAGCCGGCCTACATTGCCAAAAGGCATATTCCGCTGGTCGAGGTCCTCGAGGCCGTTCCCGCGCTGGGCGGGACGGCCGTCCTCAGCCACCCCGGCGCCTATTTCCAGAACACGACCCGGGAGGACCTCGTCGCCCTCAAGGAGCGCGGCCTGGCCGGGCTCGAAATCTACACGTCCTACCACACCCCGGAACAGGTCCTGTTCTACAAGGAGCTGGCCCGGACGCTCGACCTCGTCCCCACGGCCGGCTCGGATTTCCATGGGCGGATCAAGCCGAACGTAGCCTTCGGCTCCCTCCAGGACGGACAGTACTGGATGATCGAAGAGCTGCGAAAAAGGAGGAGGGGGTAGATGGGAATCAATTGGCTCGACATTGTCCTGATCGTCGTCCTGATCGCGACCGTCCTATCGGGCGTGATCAAAGGCTTCATCCGGTCGCTGGTCGGGATCGCCGCCGCGGTCGGCGGACTTATCCTGGCCAGCCAATACTTCAAGACGTTCGCCCGGGTCGCCCAGGCCGTCATTTCGAGCCCGCTCTGGGCGAACCTCATCGGATTTCTGTCCGTATTCCTCGTCGTGCTGCTGCTGGGGTGGGGTTTGGGTTTCCTCCTCTCCAAGCTCATGAAGGGGCCCCTCCATTTCATGGACCACGTCCTGGGCGGATTCTTCGGGTTCGTCAAGGGAGTCCTGATCTGCGGGATCTGCGTCCTGGCCTTGGTCGTCTTTCCGATCGACCGGGACGCGGTCAAGAAGTCGAGGCTGGCGCCCTCGTGCATCCAAGTCGCCCGGGCCGCCATCCTTCTGATTCCGGCCGAACTCAAGGCGAAATTCAAGGAGACTTATCTCGCCATCAAAGAAAGCGCGGAAGACCATGGACAAAAAAATTAGCGACCTGACCCTCCATCAAAAAATGGAGAACATCTGCAAGGACCTGGTCGAGAAAGAGATCGCCCTGGAAGACGCCCTTAAGGAATTCGAGAAGGTCTGCCTGGAAGCCGCGCTCAAAAAACACAAGGGGAACATCACCAAGGTCGCCAAAGCCCTGGGTGTCCACCGAAATACCCTGCATAACCGGATCAAGGTCCTCCGGATCAAGAAAATTTAGCGGTCGACGCTCAAATCCGCTAAAATTTGCTTAAAAGCACTTGACCCGTTCGCCAACGCTACCC